>NZ_QBIZ02000006.1:0-278885 GCF_003057735.2 Pseudomonas sp. RIT411 | reverse complement strand
CCAAGAAAAAGCCCGGTTTCCCGGGCTTTTTTCGTATCAGAGATGCTTGATCTCGGCCTTGGCATCCAGGGCCCGACGGTAGGCCGCGAAATCGACCTGGCCGGCACGCGAGGCGAGATAGCGACGATACAACGCCTTGTCCTCGGCACTCAGGGCTTCCTTGGGCACCCCGACACCCTGCAGCCGGATCAGGACGAAGTCGCCGTTCTGCAGGCTGACGCCCGCATAGGACGGCTTGTCGCCTTCCGGCTTGGCCATGCGGAAGGCCGCCTGCAACACCTGGGGATCGACACCCTCCTGGTTGCGGGTGGCGGCTTCGACGGTACGCCAGTCGCCCGCCACGGCCTTGCCACCGTCGCGCAGGGTCTTGAGCTGCTGCTCACCCGTCTGCTTGGCCACGGCTGCGGCCTTCTCCTGGGTCAGGCGGGTCACGATCTCATTTCTGACCGCATCCAGAGGTTGCAGCTGCGGCGTACGGTGCTCCTTGTCACGAATCACCACCAGGGTCTCCGGATCCAGTTGCAGCGCGGTGCTGTTGGCCCCGTTGCGCAGGACGTCTTCGCTGAAGGCCGCCTCGATCACCTGGCGGTTGGCGGTCAACCCCTCGCCGCCTTCACGACCGAAGGGCGCGCTGGTCTTGACCTGCAGGCCCAGCTCCTGGGCCGGCTGGCCCAGGTCGGAGGACTCATAGGCGGAGCTTTCCAGCTTGCGGCCCGCTTCCACGAACAGGCGATCGGCGTCTTCCGCCTTGAGCTGCTGTTCCAGACGCGGCCGGACGCTGGCCAGGGTGGGCACTTCCGGTGCCTGTACGCCCTGCAGCTTGATCAGGTGCCAGCCAAAGCTGGTGCGCACCGGAGCCGACACCTGCTGCGGTGCCAGCGCATAGAGCGCCTCTTCGAAGGCCGGATCATAGACGCCGCGACCGGCAAAGCCGAGGTCACCGCCATTGGCCGCCGAGCCCGGGTCCTGGGAGAACTCCTTGGCCAGCTTGGCGAAGTCCTCGCCCTTCTTCAGGCGTTCCTGGATCTGCTGGATCTTGGCCTTGGCCTGCTCGTCGTTCTGCTTGTCATTGACCTCGATGAGAATATGGGCGGCGTCACGCTGCTCCGACAGATTGGCGATCTCGGATTTGTAGGCGGCCTGCAGGCGGCTTTCGTCGACCTTGGCCTTGGCCAGGAAGGCATCCTTCTTCAGCTCGACGTACTCGATGACCACCTGCTCGGGGGTCATGAAGGCGTTCTTGTGGCTGTCGTAGTAGGCCTGGATCTCGTCCTGGGTCGGCGTGATGCCGGCCGGCGAGGCCTTGACGGTACGCAGGGCGAAGTCACGGGTCTGCCGTTCGAGGGCCGCAAAGGCCTCGATATCGGCATCGGTGACGAAGTTGCTGCCGACGATGCCGGCGCGCAGCTGACCGATCAGCATCTCGTCGCGCAGGAGATCGCGGAATTGCAGGCGGTTGTAGTTCATCTGGCGAACGGCCTGATCGAAGCGCTGCGGATCGAAACGCCCTTCGGTCTGGAATTCGGGGGTATTGAGGATCAGCTGATCCAGTGCCTGCTCGGAGAAGGCGAAGCGATCGGCCTTGGCGCTCTGCAGCAGCAGTTGCTTGTCGATCAGTGCCTTGAGCGCGGATTCGCGCAGCAGACGGTCATCCAAGGTGGACGGATCGAACCCCTGCCCCAGTTGCTGCTGCAGCTGGCGACGCTGCATTTCCACGGCCTGCGCCAGCTCCGTCTGCTTGATCTCGTCGCCATTGACCAGCGCGACGGCGCCCTGGTGACCCGTGGCGCGGATGATCGCTTCGAAGCCGGTCAGTGCCATCAGCAGGATGATGAATCCGATGATGACTTTGGCAATCCATCCCTGCGAACGGTCCCTGATGTTTTGTAGCATGTTCCCCCCACGAGCTGTGGCCGGACCGGCCATGGCGAAATCGTCGAATACCAAATAGCGAAAAGGCGCATCTCGAGATGCGCCTTTTCGTCGATCAAGGACCTTGCATCCAGCAGGACGGCGGAACACCAGCAGCTTCAGCTGGGGCCCGCCCATCAAGCCCAGGGGCGCCGTCAGTGGGTACTGACGCGCTCCTTGCCTTCCTGATCCCGCTTCTCGTCCTTGCTGACGAGCTCCGGACCATCGTCCGGAAGCGGCTCCGGCGTGTATTGCAGCGCAACCTCCAAGACCTCGTCAATCCATTTGACCGGCTTGATCTGCAAGTCGGCCTTGATGTTGTCCGGAATGTCCCGCAGATCCCGGACGTTTTCTTCCGGAATGATCACGGTACGGATGCCGCCGCGGTGGGCTGCGAGCAGCTTTTCCTTGAGGCCGCCGATGGCCAGCACCTGACCACGCAGGGTGATCTCGCCGGTCATGGCCACGTCGGCGCGTACCGGAATGCGGGTGGCCGCCGACACCAGCGCCGTGCACATGCCGATACCGGCACTCGGACCGTCCTTGGGCGTGGCGCCTTCGGGGACGTGGATATGGATGTCGTGCTTCTCGTGGAAGTCCCTGGGGATACCCAGGCTGCGACCACGGCTGCGGACCACGGTCAGGGCCGCGGTGATGGACTCGGCCATCACGTCGCCCAGCGAACCGGTCTTGATCATCTGACCCTTGCCGGGGACCACGGCGGACTCGATGGTCAGCAGTTCACCGCCCACCTGGGTCCAGGCCAGGCCGGTGACCTGACCGATCTGATCCTGCTGCTCGGCCAGACCGTAGCGGAACTTGCGGACGCCCAGCCAGTGCTCCAGGGTGTCCACGGTGACGCTGGCGGTACGCTCCTTGCTCAGGGCGTGCTGCTTGACCACCTTGCGGCAGACCTTGGCCACCTGACGCTCCAGACTGCGCACGCCCGCTTCACGGGTGTAGTAGCGGATGATGTCGCGCAGGGCGGCTTCATCGAATTCCACCTCGCCCTTCTTCAGGCCGTTGGCCTTGACCTGCTTGGGAATCAGGTAGCGGGTGGCGATGTTGACCTTCTCGTCTTCGGTGTAGCCGGGCAGCCGAATCACTTCCATGCGGTCCAGCAGCGGCGCCGGAATGTTCATGGAGTTGGCGGTGCAGACGAACATCACGTCGGAGAGGTCGTAGTCCACCTCGAGGTAATGGTCGTTGAAGGTGTGGTTCTGCTCCGGATCCAGGACCTCGAGCAATGCGGAGGCGGGATCGCCGCGCATGTCGTTGCCCATCTTGTCGATTTCGTCGAGCAGGAACAACGGGTTGCGCACCCCGACCTTGGTCATCTTCTGGATCAGACGACCCGGCATGGAGCCGATGTAGGTGCGGCGGTGACCACGGATCTCGGCTTCGTCACGCACGCCACCCAGGGCCATGCGCACGAACTTGCGACCGGTGGAGCGGGCGATGGACTCGGCCAGCGAGGTCTTGCCCACGCCGGGCGGACCGACCAGGCACAGCACCGGGCCCCGCACCTTCTTCACGCGCTTCTGCACAGCGAGGTATTCGAGGATGCGCTCTTTCACTTCCTCGAGACCGTAGTGGTCCTTGTCGAGGACTTCCTCGGCGCGGCCCAGGTCCAGACGGACCTTGCTCTCGGCCTGCCACGGCACGTTCACCAGCCAGTCGATGTAGGAGCGCACCACGGTGGCTTCGGCCGACATGGGCGACATCTGCTTGAGCTTGTTCAGCTCGGCATTGGCCTTGGCGAGGGCATCCTTGGGCAAACCGGCGGCCTCGATGCGACGCTTGAGGTCATCGACCTCGTTGTGTCCTTCATCGATGTCGCCCAATTCCTTCTGGATGGCCTTCATCTGTTCGTTGAGGTAGTACTCGCGCTGGCTGCGCTCCATCTGCTTCTTGACGCGGCCACGGATGCGTTTTTCCACCTGCAGCAGGTCGATTTCCGCATCCAGCAGTGCCAGCACGTGCTCGACGCGGGGGCCCAGCTCGGTGATCTCGAGGATCTCCTGCTTCTGCTCGATCTTCAGCGCCATGTGCGCGGCCATGGTATCGACCAGGCGGCTGGGATCTTCGATGCTGTTGAGGGAAGACAGCACCTCGGCGGGGACCTTCTTGCCGAGTTGCACGTATTGCTCGAACTGGCTCATCAGGCTGCGCGAGAACACCTCGGATTCGCGATCCGGGGCTTCGCTGTCCTCGATCAGGGTGACCAGGGCACGGGCATAGGCCTGGTTCTCGACGAAGGACTCGATACGGCCACGCTGCTCGCCCTCGACCAGGACCTTGACGGTGCCGTCGGGCAATTTGAGCAGCTGGAGAACGGTGGCGACCGTACCCATGTGATACATGTCATCCGCGGCGGGATCGTCGTCGCCGGGATTCTTCTGCGCGACCAGCAGGATCTGCTTGTCGCCAGCCATGGCGGCCTCGAGGGCCTCGACGGACTTTTCCCTTCCGACGAACAATGGGATGACCATGTGGGGATAGACCACTACGTCACGTAGGGGCAGCAGGGGAAGTTCTATCGTCGTAGTCATGGGATACGGGTCTCGGCAAATAATCGGCCGCAGATGCGGTTAAGGCCTCGGTTTTCTCTAACATGAGGTTGGGCGCCGCAAAATACAACCGTCGCTGAAATGAAAAAGGGGCCGAAGCCCCTTTTGTCACGCGTCTGGCGCCGCCTTGGCGGGCTCGCTGTTCTCGTAGATGAGCAGCGGCTGGGAACTCCCGTCGATGACGCTCTCGTCGATGACCACCTTGCTGACCTCCTTCTGCGAAGGAATCTCGTACATGGTCTCGAGCAGGATGCCTTCGAGGATGGATCTCAGACCCCGGGCACCGGTCTTGCGCTCCAGCGCCTTGCGGGCAACCGCCTTGAGCGCGTCGGGACGGAATTCCAGATCCACGTCTTCCATCTCGAACAGCTTGGCGTACTGCTTGGTCAGGGCGTTCTTCGGCTCGGTCAGGATCTGCATGAGTGCAGGTTCATCCAGCTCGTCCAGGGTCGCGATGACCGGCAGACGACCGACGAACTCAGGGATCAGACCGAACTTGACCAGATCCTCGGGCTCGGCGTCACGCAGGGATTCGCCGATTTTCTTGCCCAGTTCCTGGCTGCGCACCTCGGCATTGAAGCCGATGCCGCCGCCCTTGGTGGAACGGTTCTGGATGACCTTTTCCAGGCCGGCGAAGGCGCCGCCACAGATGAACAGGATGTTGCGCGTATCGACCTGCAGGAATTCCTGCTGGGGATGCTTGCGGCCACCCTGGGGCGGAACCGACGCCACGGTACCTTCGATCAGCTTCAGCAGCGCCTGCTGCACGCCCTCGCCCGAGACGTCACGGGTGATGGAGGGGTTGTCGGACTTGCGCGAGATCTTGTCGATCTCGTCGATATAGACGATGCCCATCTGGGCCTTTTCCACATCGTAATCGCACTTCTGCAACAGCTTCTGAATGATGTTCTCGACGTCTTCACCCACGTAACCGGCTTCGGTCAGAGTGGTGGCATCGGCGATGGTGAAAGGTACGTTGAGCAGGCGCGCCAGCGTTTCCGCCAGCAGGGTCTTGCCCGAACCGGTCGGACCGATGAGCAGGATGTTGCTTTTGCCCAGTTCGACGTCGTCTTTCTTCTCGCGCTGATTCAGACGCTTGTAATGGTTGTAGACGGCAACGGCGAGGACCCGCTTGGCACGCTGCTGACCAATGACATACTGGTCGAGGATGGCGCTGATTTCCTTCGGCGCTGGCAGCTTGTGCGCATTGCTTTCGGCCTGAGCTTCCTGGACTTCCTCGCGGATGATGTCATTGCACAGGTCGACGCATTCGTCGCAGATGAAGACGGAGGGTCCAGCGATCAATTTACGTACTTCGTGCTGACTCTTGCCGCAGAAGGAGCAGTAAAGCAGCTTGCCGTTATCGTCGCTATTGCGCGTATCTGTCATTCGATCGATCCAATGGAATGTGCTTACATCAACAAGATGGAGCCTATTGCACGGTTTTTCAAGCCTACCTGCCCAAACGACCGGCGCCTGGGCAGGTGGTCGAGGCGGGGTCAGGCGGGGATGTTGCGCTTCTCGAGGACCTTGTCGATCAGGCCGTAGGCGACGGCTTCGGGGCCACTCATGAAGTTGTCACGGTCGGTATCGCGGGCGATCACGTCCATCGGCTGACCGGTGTGATGCGCCAGCACCTTATTCAGACGCTCGCGGATGGTCAGAATTTCACGGGCGTGAATTTCGATGTCCGAAGCCTGACCCTGGAAACCGCCCAGGGGCTGGTGAATCATCATCCGCGAGTGCGGCAGGCAGAAACGCTTCTCGGCGGCGCCGCCTGCCAGCAGCAGGGCGCCCATGCTGCAGGCCTGGCCGATGCAGATGGTGGAAACGTCGGGCTTGATGAACTGCATGGTGTCGTAGATCGACATGCCGGCGGTCACCGAACCACCCGGGCTGTTGATATAGAGGTGGATGTCCTTGTCAGGATTCTCCGCTTCCAGGAACAGCAGCTGGGCGACGACCAGGTTGGCCATGTAGTCCTCGACCTGGCCGACCAGGAAGATGACCCGCTCCTTGAGCAGCCGGGAGTAGATGTCGTAAGCGCGCTCGCCCCGGGCGGATTGCTCCACCACCATGGGTACCAGACCGCCAGCGGCTTGAATATCGGGCATGGATTGCATGTATGAATTGCGGGACATGTCCTGCACTAGCTCCCTATCTGGATGACCTGTCAAAAACACATAAGCCAGCACGAGGCTGGCTTAGGTGAACTAGCAACTGGAGGCAGATCAGGCTGCTTGCGGAGCCTCGGCCGGTTTGACCGCGTCCTCGTAGGAGACCTGCTTGTCGGTGACTTTTGCCTGCTTGAGGACAGTATCCACGACTTGTTCTTCCAGTACAACCGAACGCACTTCGTTCAGCTGCTGCTCGTTCTGGTAGTACCACTTCACTACCTGCTCGGGCTCCTGGTAGGCCGCCGCCATCTCTTCGATCAGCTCGCGAACGCGGGCGTCATCGGGCTTGAGCTCGAACTGCTTGACCATCTCGGCGATGATCAGACCCAGCAGCACGCGGCGCTTGGCCTGCTCGCTGAACAGCTCGGCCGGCAGCTGCTCGGGCTGGATGTTGCCGCCGAACTGCTGGACGGCCTGCACGCGCAGACGATCCACTTCGTTGCTGATCAGGGCAGCCGGGACATCGATCTGGTTGGCAGCCAGCAGACCGTCCATGACCTGGTTCTTGACCTTGGTCTTGAGGGCCTGGCGCAGCTCGCGCTCCATGTTCTTGCGCACTTCGGCGCGGAAACCTTCGACGGTGGTCTCTTCCACACCGAACTGCTTGAAGAAGGCTTCGTTCAGCTCGGGCAGCTCGGGCGCGGCCACTTCCTTGACGGTGACCTTGAACTGGGCGGCCTTGCCGGCCAGATCCAGGTTCTGGTAGTCCTCGGGGAAGGTCAGGTCGAGCACGCGCTCGTCACCGGCCTTGGCGCCGACCAGACCGTCTTCGAAACCGGGGATCATGCGGCCCGAACCCAGCACCAGCTTGGTGCCTTCGGCGGAACCGCCAGCGAAGGCTTCGCCGTCCTGGGTGCCGACGAAGTCGATGGTGACCTGGTCGTCGTTGGCGGCAGCGCGGTCAACGGCTTCGTAGCGGGTGCCCTGCTTGCGCAGCACGTCGAGCATCTTGTCGATGTCGGCGTCTTCGACGCTTGCGTCCTGACGCTCGATCTCGATGCTGTCCAGGCCCTTCACTTCGAACTCGGGGAAGACTTCGAAGGTGGCGACGTATTCCAGGTCCTTGCCCTTTTCGAACACCTTGGGTTCGACGGCGGGTGCGCCGGCCGGGTTGAGCTTCTGCTCGACAACGGCTTCGTAGAAGGTTTCCTGAATGAGATCACCCAAGGCTTCCTGACGAGCCGAGGCTTCGTAGCGCTGGCGGATGACGCTCATGGGTACCTTGCCCGGGCGGAAACCGGGAACCTTGGCACGCCGTGCAGTCTGCTGCAGACGCTTGTTCACTTCGGTTTCAATACGCTCGGCCGGCACGCCAATGGTCATGCGACGCTCGAGAGCAGAGGTGTTTTCAACGGAAACTTGCATGGATATTCCTCGTGGCACAAGAACAGGCCGGCACTCCGACCCCCCAGAATCAAGGGCGACCATTCTAGAGACAGTCTCAGGCGAAGTCACCTGGCTTGATCCAGCGGTGCGTACGGGTGCCACCGAAGCGAGCCCGGCCGAGCCCGAGGAAGGCAACATTTTGTCGTCCGCTTAAAGTTGTACGACGTCGTATGTAGTGCTAAACCCAGAGGGCAAGCTAACGAAAAGGCCGCCTGCGGCCCATTCACAACAACAACAATCGTTAGGAGAGCCGCCCCCATGGAGCGATCCGGTTCCGTCGAAAAATCCGTAACCCTGAACAAGGCGCAAGGCTCCGGCCTGCGCCGCCTGGCGAAGCTGCTGGGCCCCGGCATCATCGCGGTGCTGTCCTGGCTGGGCGCCGGGGACCTCATCACCTCCTCGGTGGCGGGCGCCAACTACGGCTACGCCATGATGTGGGTGCTGGCGGTGTCCCTGCTGCTGCGCTTTCTCATCGTCAACATCATTGCCCGCTTCCAGCTGTGCAATAACCGCGGCATGTCGATCCTGGAAGGCTATGCCCAGCTGCACCCGGCGTTCGCCTGGTTCATGCTCGGCTATGCGCTGATCATGGGGCACCTGACCAATGCCTATATGCTCAAGGGCGCGGGCGAAGCCCTGGCCACCCTGCTCCACCTCGACCAGCCGCTGCTCTGCTCGGCGGCGGTGGTGATCGCGGTCTGGCTGCTGGTGGGCCGCAATTTCTATGCGCTGATCGAGGGCGTGATGAAACTGCTGCTGGCGGTCATGACGCTGGCGTTCATCACCCTGGCGGTGATGTCGGGTCCGGACCTGGGCGGCATCCTGCGCGGCACCATCGGCTTCAGCATTCCGCCGGACGAAGGCGTGCACGGCGCCCTGCTGGTCGCCGTATCGGTGATCGGCGCCGTGGCCGGCTCCATCGCCAACTTCGTGCATCCCTATGTGATGAAGGAAAAGGGCTGGACCGGCCCGGAACACAAGCGCATCCAGCGCAACGACCTGCTCTTCGCGGTGGTGGTCGGCATCGTCATCAACCTGGCGATCTGGGTGGTCGGGGTGGAGATCCTCAGACCCAATGGGTTGCAGGTGAATACCCTGAGTGACCTGGGCGCGGCCCTGGAGCTGTTCTTTGGCGCCGGCGGCTGGGTGATCTTCTTCACCGGGGTCTTCGCCACCCTGTTCGCCAGCGTGGTGGGCAAGACCACCGCCTTTCCCATGCTGATCACCGACGCCCTGCAACACATCCGTCCGGAGCGCCGCGAACGCTATGGCAAGACCTTTCACAAGGACCCGGCGCACAAGTGGTTCCTGCTCTTCATCCTGGTGACGCCGCTGGTGTGGTCGCTGCCGGGCATGCCCGACTTCGTGACCCTGACCATCGGCGTGAATGCCCTCAACATCGTCGGCCTGCCGGTGATCTCCCTGGGTCTGCTGATCATGTCCAACCAGAAGTCGCTGCTGGGCGACAAGTACCGCAACAACTGGTTCGAAAACCTGGCGCTGGGCTTTGCCACCCTGCTGGCGATCTGGGTCGCGATCCAGCTCGGCCTGCAGCTGCTGGGCTAGGCCCTCCCCCTTCAGGGGCGGATTCGCCGCCCCTGCCTCTTCAAGGAGTCTAGATATGCCTGAACAGAACGAACGTCCGCTGCTGCTGCAGGTAGGTCCGCTGTTGCCTGCCCTGCAGGACGCCCTGAATTCACGCCATGAGGTGCTGCGGCTCTGGGAAGCACCCGATCAGGCCGCCCTGCTCGCCGCGCGTGGGCGGGACGTGGTGGCCCTGGTCACCTCCGGCGTGCACGGTGCGACACGCGAGTTGATGAGCGCCCTGCCCGGCCTGCAGGCGGTGTTCAGCTTCGGGGTGGGCTACGACAGCATCGACATCGCCGCGGCACGGGATCTGGGCGTGGTGGTGAGCAACACGCCTGGCGTGCTGGACGACTGCGTCGCCGATACCGCCTTCGCCCTGCTGATCGACGTGGCACGGGGCATCAGCGCCGCGGATCGTTTCGTGCGCCGCGGCGATTGGCGACAGGGCAAGTTTCCGTTGACCTCGCGCCTGGCCGGCAAGACCTGCGGCATCGTCGGCCTGGGCAACATCGGCAAGAGCATCGCCCGGCGGGCAGAAGCTTTCGGCATGGAGGTGGCCTATCACGGACGCCAACCGCAGCCGGACGTCCCCTATCGTTATCACGCCGAACTGGAAGACTTGGCGAAGGCGGCGGATTTCCTCGTCCTGTCGCTGCCCGGCGGACCAGCCACCGACAAGCTGGTCGACGCCCGGATCCTCGCCGCCCTGGGACCGCACGGCTATCTCATCAATATCGCCCGCGGCAGCGTAGTCGACGAGCCCGCCCTGGTGGCCGCCTTGCGAGCGGGCAGCCTGGGTGGCGCCGGCCTGGATGTCTTCGCCGAGGAACCCGAGGTACCCGCGGCCCTGCTGGCGCTGGACAACGTGGTGCTCACCCCGCACCTCGGCAGCGGCACCCACGAGACCCGCCAGGCCATGGCCGACCTGGTGCTGGCCAACGTGGAGCGCTATTTCGCCGAGGGGCGCCTGGTCACGCCGGTCTGACGGATGCGAACCGCGGGTTACTCGATGGCCGGCAGGGTCTTGCCGCGGATGCGGCGCGCCAGGGAGTCGTAGATCTCGCGGCAGCCTTCGGCCCAGAAGCGGTCGGGATCGTCCTGGGGTTCGAGGGCGACGGAGAATTCGCCCTCGCGCTCCTTCAGCACGAAGTGGTCATTGGTATAGAAGAAGGACAGGCCGATAGCGAAGGTCTGGGGCGTGCCGGCGAGGTCATCGACGATCACCGTGAGGTCATAGCGGGCATAGACCTCCAGTTCGCGCACGATATTGCCATCCACGCGCTTTTCCAGGCCCAGCCCGGCATCCACCTGATCGGCCGGGGTGAGGCCCAGGTAGCGGGTGAAGCAATCCGGCAATTCATGCAGGCGGCGCTCCAGTCCCTGCCAATAGGCTTCTTCCCGCTCGGCCGCCTTGCTCAGCGCCTGACTCAATGCCTGATATCGTTCCATTGCCGTTCCCATCTGTTCACTGGAGGCCGTCGACGGACGACCGACAGCTCTGAGACCCCAGCCGGGTCCCGGGGTGCCGCACCGATCGGCAACGGGCTTCAGGGCGTCGGCCAGCCCAGCACTGGCGTGCGGGTTTCACCCAGCAGGAAGTCGCGATTGGCGTCGGTGCAGGCGCGCAGGTAGTCGGTCACCAGGGTGATGCGCCGCAGGCGGCGCAGGTCTTCGCGGTAATAGAGCCAGAATTGCCGGGTGATCTGGATCTGCTCCGGCAGCAGCGCCACCAGCCGCGGATCGGGCTCGGCGACAAAGCACGGCAGGATCGCCAGGGCGTGCCCGCACAGGGCCGCCTGGTACTGGGCGATCACGCTGGTGCTGCGCAGGCCGCTGCTAGCCTCGGGCAGGATCCGCTCCAGATAGAGCAGCTCGGGGCTGAAGGCGAGATCGTCGACATAGGTGATGAATCTATGGCGCTGCAGATCGGCCAGCTGCGCGATGGGCGGATGGCTGGCCAGGTAGTCGGCGGTGGCATAGAGCCGCAGGCGGTAGTCGCAGAGCTTGCGACAGACGTAGGGCCCGCGCTCGGGCCGCTCCAGGGTGATGGCGATGTCGGCTTCGCGGCGCGAGAGATTGACGAAGTGCGGCACCGGCAGCACCTCCAGGGTGATGCCCGGATAGCGATCCTGGAAGAAACTCAGCTGGGGCGCGACGAAGTAGCTGCCGAAGCCTTCGGTGGCGCCGATGCGCACCTGGCCGGAAGGCGCCAGCCGGGTATCGGAGATCTGCTCGCAGGCGGTCTGCAGGGTGCTCTCCAGGGTTTCCGCGTGCACCAGCAGGCGCTGGCCTTCCATGGTGAGGCTGAAGCCGGTGCTGCGCGACTTCTCGAACAGCAGCGCGCCCAGCGCCTTCTCCAGGGCGGCGATCCGCCGCGACACGGTGGTGTAGTCGACCCCCAGGCGCCGGGCGGCCGCGCTGGCCTTCTGGGTGCGCGCCACTTCGAGGAAGAATCTGAGGTCGTCCCAGTCGAGACGCGCAGCCGGGTTATTGGATTTTTGCATATCGGTCGGGCGTTTTTGTCGGAAGCCAGGAGACTTTTGCCGGAACTATACTGCTTACCAGGTCGCGTCACGAGCGGTGATGGCGCGAACCTCTGCTAGCCAACAACAATAACGAGCAGGCCACCATGACCCACCCTCACGCCCCATCCCGGCGCCAGGCCGGACGCTGCCCTTCCCTCCCGCCCCTGCAGGCCGCGGGGTATCGCCCATGACGGCCGGCGACGCCTTTCGCGAAGCGCGGGACTTCCTGCTGCGCCATCGCACCGACTACGCCACCGCCGTCCGCGATTTCCGCTGGCCGCAACTGGAACAGTTCAACTGGGCGCTGGACCATTTCGATCGCCTTGCAGAGGAGCATGCCGGTCCGGCGCTGTGGCGCCTCGACGCCGAGGGCCGGGAAGAGCGCTACAGCTTCGCCGAGTTGCGCCAGGCGTCGAATCGCACCGCCAATTTCCTGCGCGCCCAGGGTGTGCGCCGCGGCGAACGCATCCTGGTGATGCTGGGCAACGAGGTGGCGCTGTGGGAGACGCTGCTTGGCGCCTTCAAACTGGGCGCCGTGGTGGTGCCCGCCACCACTCTGCTCAGCGACGCCGATCTGCAGGATCGGGTGCAGCGCGGGCGCATCGCCCACCTGGTGGTGGGCAGTGCGCACACGGAGCGTTGCGCCAGTCTGGATGCCGGCCTCACCCGCATCTGCGTCGGGGCGCCGGTGCCCGGCTGGCAGTCCTATGCGCCGGCCGCCTGTGCCAGCGACTTCCTGCCGGATGGCCCGACCCTCGCCACGGATCCGCTGCTGCTCTACTTCACCTCGGGGACCACCTCGCGGCCCAAGCTGGTGCTGCACAGTCACAGCAGCTATCCGGTCGGGCACCTGTCCACCCTGTATTGGATCGGTCTGCAACCGGGCGATGTGCACCTCAACATCTCGTCCCCCGGTTGGGCCAAGCATGCCTGGAGTTGCGTCTTCGCGCCCTGGAACGCCGGCGCCTGCGTGTTCATCCATGACGTGCCGCGCTTCAAGCCCCAGGCGCTGCTGGAGGTGCTGGCGCGCTATCCGGTCACCAGCCTCTGCGCGCCGCCCACGGTGTGGCGGATGCTGATCCAGGAGGATCTCGCCGCCTATCGCGAGCGCCTGCAGCTCCGCGAGCTGGTCGGCGCGGGCGAACCGCTCAATCCCGAGATCATCGACAGCCTGCAGGCGGCCTGGGGGCTGACCCTGAGAGATGGGTTCGGCCAGTCGGAAACCACCGCCCTGGTGGGCAACACCCCCGGACAGCCGCTCAAGCCGGGCTCCATGGGGCGCCCGCTGCCCGGGTGTCACATCGCGCTACTAGATGCCGATGGCCGGCCGGGCGACGACGGCGAGGTGGCCCTGGCCCTGCAGCCACGGTCGGCCGGGCTGATGCTGGGCTACGAAGACAGCCCGGAAAAGACCGCCGAGGTGATGCGCGACGGCCATTACCGCACCGGCGATACCGCGGTGCGTGACGTCGATGGCTACATCACCTTTGTCGGCCGCGCCGATGACGTCTTCAAGTCGGCGGACTACCGCATCAGCCCCTTCGAACTGGAGAGCGCCCTGATCGAGCACCCGGCGGTGATGGAGGTGGCGGTGGTGCCCAGCCCCGACCCCCTGCGCCTGAATGTGCCCAAGGCCTTCGTCATCCTGGCCGCCGGCCACGCGCCTTCGCCTGAACTCGCGCAGGAGCTGCTCGGCTTCGCCCGGGGCTGCCTGTCGCCCTACAAGCGGGTACGCCGCCTGCAATTCGTCAGCGAATTGCCCAAGACGCTGTCCGGCAAGATCCGCCGCATCGAATTGCGCCTCGGCGAGGCCCAGCGCCGCGCCGGCGGCAGCGCCGACCTCCACGACTACGCCGAAGAAGACTTCGCCGCCCAACCTGCCCCGGCCACCCCAGCCACCGCTCAGGAATCCCTGTCATGACCCAGACCGCCATCAAAGACGTGCCGCTGCTGATCGACGGCCAGTTCGTCACCTCCACCAGCCGCGAAAGCCGCGAGGTGATCAATCCTGCGACCCAGGAGGTGCTGGCGCGGGTGCCCTTCGCCACCGCCGAGGAGGTGCAGCGCGCCGTCGCCAGTGCCAAGGCGGCCTTCGCCACCTGGCGCAAGACGCCCATCGGCGCCCGGGCGCGCATCTTCCTGCGCTATCAGCAGCTGATCCGCGAGCACATGAGCGAACTGGCCGCGCTGCTCACCGCCGAACAGGGTAAGACCCTGGCCGACGCCGAGGGCGATGTCTTCCGCGGCCTGGAGGTGGTGGAGCACGCCGCGGCCATCGGCAACCTGCAGCTGGGCGAACTGGCCAACAACGTCGCCAGCGGGGTGGACACCTATACCCTGCTGCAACCCCTGGGCGTGTGCGCCGGCATTACCCCCTTCAACTTCCCGGCGATGATTCCGCTGTGGATGTTCCCCATGGCCATCGCCTGCGGCAACACCTTTGTCCTCAAGCCGTCGGAGCAGGATCCGCTGGTGACCATGCGCCTGGCCGAGCTGGCGCTGGAAGCCGGGGTGCCGCCCGGGGTGCTCAACGTGGTCCATGGCGGACCGGCGGTGGTGGACGCCCTCTGCGATCATCCGGACATCAAGGCGCTGTCCTTTGTCGGCTCCACCCGCGTGGGCACCCACGTCTATCGCCGCGCCAGCGAAGCCGGCAAGCGCGTCCAGTGCATGATGGGCGCCAAGAATCACGCGGTGGTGATGCCCGACGCGCCCCGCGAGCAGACGCTGGCCAACCTGGTGGGCGCCGCCTTCGGCGCGGCCGGTCAGCGCTGCATGGCGGTCTCGGTGGTGGTGCTGGTGGGCGAAGCCAACAGCTGGGTGCCGGACCTGGTGGCCAAGGCGCGCAGCCTCAGGGTGGGTGCGGGTCACGAGCACGGCACCGACGTCGGCCCGCTGATCTCCTGCCAAGCGCTGGACCGGGTCAGCGGCCTGATCGAGCGCGGGGTGAGCGAAGGCGCGACCCTGGAGCTGGACGGTCGCAACATCCAGGTCGAGCGCTACGAGAAGGGCAACTTCGTCGGCCCGACGCTGTTCTCCGGGGTGACCACCGACATGACCCTGTATCGCGAAGAGCTGTTCGGACCGGTGCTCTGCGTGATGCACGCGGCCACCCTCGACGAGGCCATCGCCCTGATCAACGCCAACCCCAATGGCAACGGCGTCGCCCTCTTCACGCGCTCCGGCGCCGCGGCGCGGCGCTTCCAGGAAGACATCGACGTCGGCCAGGTCGGCATCAACGTGCCCATCCCGGTGCCGGTGCCGCTGTTCTCCTTCAGCGGTTCGCGCGCCTCCAAGCTGGGCGACCTGGGGCCCTATGGCAAGCAGGCGGTGCTCTTCTATACCCAGACCAAGACCATCACCACGCGCTGGCCCGACGAGCAGGACGTCGGCAGCGCCGGGGTCGTCAACACCACCATCACCCTCAAGTAAGGGAGACGCCAGCATGCATCTGGGATTTCTGGGACTGGGCAACATGGGCGCGCCCATGGCCCGCAACCTGCTCAAGGCCGGCCATCAGCTGACCGTCTATGACCTTTCCACCGCCGCCCTCGAAGCGCTGCGCGCCGAAGGCGCCGAGGTCGCCGCCTCGCCCACCGCCGTCGCCGAGAGCGGCGCGGAAGTGATCATCACCATGCTGCCCGCGGCTGCCCATGTGAAGACGGTCTATCTGGGCGACGACGGGCTGATCGCTCGGGCCCGACCGGGCACCCTGCTGATCGATTCCTCCACCATCGATCCGCTCAGCGCCCGGGCGGTGGCCAGCGCCGCCGCCGAGCGCGGTCTGGAATTGCTGGACGCACCGGTCTCCGGCGGCACCGGCGGCGCCGCGGCGGGCACCCTCACCTTCATGGTCGGCGGCAGCGAAGCCGGCTTCCAGCGCGCCCAGCCACTATTGGCCGCCATGGGCCGCAACCTGGTGCACTGCGGCGCCAGCGGCAACGGCCAGGTGGCCAAGGTGGCCAACAACCTGCTGCTGGGCATCTCCATGATCGGGGTGGCCGAGGCCATGGCCCTGGGCACCCGCCTGGGCATGGACGCCAAGACCCTGGCCGGAGTGATCAATACCAGCAGCGGGCGCTGCTGGAGTTCGGAGGTCAACAACCCCTATCCGGACGTACTGCCCCAGGCGCCGGCCTCGCGCGGCTACCAGGGCGGCTTCGCCGCCGACCTCATGCTCAAGGACCTGGGCCTCGCCACCGAGGCAGCGCGCGCCGTGCAGCAGCCGGTGATCCTCGGCGCAGTGGCGCAACAGCTCTACCAGAGATTCAGCCGCGCGGGTGGCGGCGGGCTGGATTTCTCGGCCATCATCCAGGACTACCTGGACGAGGACGGTGCATGAGCGACGCCAAGGTGCTGTTGGAAAGACGCGGCGGGGTCGGCTACCTGACCCTTGATCGCCCGGCCGGGCTCAATGCCCTGGATCTGGACATGGTGCGCGCCCTGCATGGGGCGCTGCGCGAGTGGGAGCAGGACCCGGGCGTGCGGGTGATCGTGCTCCGCGGCAACGGGCCCAAGGCCTTCTGCGCCGGCGGCGATGTGCGGGCGCTGTACGACAGCTACCAGCGCGGCGATGACCTGCACCTGACCTTCTTCACCGAGGAATACGCCCTCGACCTGGCGCTGCACCGCTATCCCAAGCCGGTGCTGGCCCTGGCCCAGGGGCTGGTGCTGGGCGGCGGCATGGGCCTGGTGCAGGCGGCGCGGCTGCGGATCGTCAGCGAGCGCACCCGCATGGCCATGCCGGAAACCGCCATCGGCTATTTCCCCGACGTCGGCGCCAGCCATTTCCTGCCGCGCCTGCCCGACCACCTGGGTCTCTATCTGGGGCTGACCGGCGTGCAGATCGGTCCGGCCGATGCCCTGGCCGCCGGCCTGGCCGATGTCTTCATTCCCGAAGCGGCCAACGCCGACCTGCTGCAGCGCCTGGAGGCAGCCACTGCCCAGGGCCCCACCGACCTGGCCGCCCTGCTGCAGGAATTCGCCGCGGCGCCGGCCGAAGCCGCGCGCCTGACCGATCTGCGCCCGGCCATCGCCGAGCACTTCGCGGCGGCCACCGTCGAGGAGCTGCGCGCCAGCCTGGAGGCGGAGCAGCGCCCCGCCTATCGCGACTGGGCGCAGGAGACCCTCGCCACCCTGGACGCCCGTTCGCCGCTGGCGGTCGCCACCGCCCTGGAGTTGCTGCGCCAGGGCAGCGGGCTGTCGCTGGAACAGTGCTTCGCCCTGGAGCTGCACCTGGATCGCCGCTGGTTCGAAAAGGGCGAGATCGTCGAGGGGGTGCGCGCCATGCTGGTGGACAAGGACCGCACGCCGCACTGGAATCCGGCCCGCTGGCAGGACCTGGATCCCCGCCGCGTCGCCGCCTTTTTCGCCGATTTTCGCCATTCCTGAGGGAGGCCCCCATGCACGACATCGAACTCACCGAAGAACAACGCATGATCCGCGACCTGGCGCGTGACTTCGCCCGCCGCGAGGTCGCGCCCCACGCCCGCGCCTGGGAAAAGGCCGAGTGGATCGACGACGCCGTGGTCGCCCAGCTGGGTGAACTGGGCCTGCTGGGCATGGTGGTGCCCGAGCAATGGGGCGGCACCTACCTGGATTACGTCGCCTATGCCCTAGCGGTGGAAGAGATCTCCGCCGGCGACGGCAGCCTCGGCGCCCTGATGAGCATCCACAGCTCGGTGGGTTGCGGCCCGCTGCTGCGCTACGGCAGTGCCGCACAGCAGGACCGCTGGCTGCCTGACCTGGCCGCCGGCAAGGTCATCGGTTGCTTCTGCCTGACCGAACCCCAGGCCGGCTCCGAGGCGCACAACCTGCGCACCCGGGCGGTACTCGACGGTGACAGCTGGGTGCTCAATGGCAGCAAGCAATTCGTCAGCAACGGTCGCCGCGCGGGCCTGGCCATCGTCTTCGCGGTGACCGATCCGGAGCTGGGCAAGAAGGGCCTGTCGGCCTTTCTGGTGCCTACCGACACCCCCGGCTTTCGCGTCGAGCGCACCGAGCACAAGATGGGCCTGCGCGCCTCCGACACCTGCGCGGTCACCCTGGACAACTGCCGCATCCCGGCGGCCAACCTGCTGGGCGAGCGCGGCAAGGGGCTGGCCATCGCCCTGTCCAACCTGGAAGGCGGCCGCATCGGCATCGCCGCCCAGGCGCTGGGGATCGCCCGCGCGGCCTTCGAAGCGGCGCTCGGCTATGCCCGCGAGCGCATCCAGTTCGACAAGGCGATCATCCAGCACCAGAGCATCGCCAACATGCTGGCGGACATGCATACGCGCCTCAATGCCGCGCGGCTGCTGATCCTGCATGCGGCGCGACTGCGCACGGCGGGCCAGCCCTGTCTGAGCGAAGCCTCCCAGGCCAAGCTGTTCGCCACCGAGACGGGCGAATGGGTGTGCTCCAAGGCCATCCAGATTCATGGCGGCTACGGCTACCTGGAGGACTACCCGGTGGAGCAGTACTACCGCGACATCCGCATCACCCAGATCTACGAAGGCTCCAGTGAAATCCAGCGCCTGCTGATCACCCGGGAACTCGATCGCTACGAAATGTGAGGGCGTCCGGGATGACGGCCGTGACCTGCCCAGCAAAAGCCGAAGATGACACCCAGGCGTCATCTGGACAGCACTGGGCGGGTGCTACGCTCCTGACAGGGATCGTGTCTGGTCCCGGTCTTGCCAAGGAATACCGTTATGGCCTCCCTGCTCGCCTGCATCGATGGATCTCCCCACGCCGAAAGCGTCTGCGACCACACCGCCTGGTTGTCGCGACGACTGGACGCGCCCGTCACCCTGCTGCACGTGCAGGAGTCGGCCAGCAGCGGCAAGAAGGTCGCCAACGGCGCCCCGGTCTATCTGGACGATGACGTCGGCGCCGGCATGGCCAAGGCGCTGCTGCTCAATGCCCGCCAACGCCTGCTGCAGCAGGGCCTGACCTCGGCGCCGCAGATCCTGCGCCGCCCCGAGGGGCTGGTGGATACCCTCAAGACCCTGGAAGCCGACACCCGCCTGCTGGTGATCGGCAAGCGCGGCGAGCGCTCCGGGGACAGCGGCATCGGCAGCCAGCTGGAGGCCGTGGTCCGCGCCGTGCACCGGCCGATCCTGATCTGTTCGGGGCCGTTCAAGCCGCCGCGGCAATTCACCATCGCCTATGACGGCCGGGAAGCCACCCACCAGGGCATCCTGGCGCTGGCGCGCAGTCCGCTGCTGGCCGGCATGAGCGGCACCCTGCTGCGCGTCGGCGAAGACGATCCGATCCTGCGCAAGCGCCTGGATGACCTGGCCCTGCTGCTGCGCAGCGCCGGATGCCGGGTCGACACCACCGTCGCCCATGGCGACGTGGAGCGCATCGTCCCCCGCCACCTCGACGAACGCCGGGCCGACCTGCTGATCATGGGCGCCTACAGTCACTCCTCGGTCTGGCGCTTCCTGCGCGGCAGTCGCACCACCCAGCTGCTGCACAAGACCGAAGTACCGATGCTGCTGCTGCGCTGAGACCGCGCCTCTACCCGGGCACAGCCCATCCGGTCGGGACGCGTTTCGTCGGCCAGCCGACGCCAGCGCTCAAGCCCACCCGAAAATCGCCGAAGCAGAAGACATAGAGCCCTGCCCTCTGTCGGGCTCCCCGGCGCGTCGGTAGGCCCCATGAGCACCCATGTCATCCATTTCACCGGTCCCATCAATTCCACCAGCTGCGGCCAGCTGATCGCCCAGTGCTCCCAGGCCGTGCAGCAGGACGCCTCGCGCATCCTGCTCAAGATCGCCACCATGGGCGGCGATTGCAGCTACGGCTTCACAATGTACAACTTCCTGCTGTCCCTGCCGCTGCCGGTGCATACCCACAACCTGGGCACCGTCGAGTCCATGGGCAACATCCTCTTCCTGGCTGGCGAACACCGCACCGCCAGTCGTCACAGCAAATTCCTCTACCACTCCTTCTACTGGAATCTGAACAACTCGGTGGACCATGCGCGCATGGCCGAATACGCCATGTGCCTGGACTACGACCTGGATCTCTATGCCCGCATCGTCGCCGAGCGCACCGCAGGTGCCGCCGAGGCCCTGGACATCCACAGCTGCCTCAAGGCCAACGCCCGGCTGCTGAGTCCGGAAGCGGCCCTGACCACCGGGGTGATCCACGCCGTCGACGAATGCCGCGTGCAGCCGGGTGAGGTCACCACCTTCATCCATCTTTGAGCAGGCAATAAAAAACCCGGTGACCTTTGGCCACCGGGTTTTTTATTGCCCGATCCCGGGGATCAGCGGCTGAAGGACACCAGGGTGTTGGGGTAGCCGACGCTGGCATCCAGGCGGCTGGCGTCGAAGAACACCCCCAAGTTGTTGGCACCATCCTGCACATAGCTGATCTTGAGGATCTGGCCATTGACCAGGCGTACCGAGCCACCCAGCTTGAAGGCCGAGCGATTGGCCGCGGTGGCCGGGATGGAGATGGCCGCGGCGCGACGGTAGACCCCGCGGTTCCAGTCGGCATTGGTGAAGTCGTTGATGGCGCTGCTGACGCTGGCGGCGCTGGTCACCCCGGTGGGCGACACGGTCACGGTCTTGGGATAGCCCACGGCGTTGCCGTTGAAGGGCGTGCCTTCGGTGAAGACCCCCAGGCTGTTGCCGGCCTGCACCGAGGAGATCCGCCGCACCTGGCCATCCGCGGTGGTCAGGTAGGCACCGGCCTTGAAGGCGGCGCGATTCACCGCGGTACCGGGTACCGAGACAGCGGCCTTCTTGAGGAACACCCCCTTGTGCCAGTCCGAGTTGGTGAAGTCGTTGATCACCGAGGTAACCGTGCCTGCGGTCGCGCCATTGCTCGGCGGCACCTGAACGCCTGCATTGCTGCCTGCGTTTCCGGTGTTGCCGGCGCTGCTGCCGCTGCCGGCATTGCCCACGGCGCCGGCGCTACCGCCAGCCGAACCGCTGTTGCCGGCCGTGCCACCACCGTTGGCCGGGGTGGTGCTGCCGCTGGCGACCGGGCCGATGGCGGTGCAGCTGCTGTCGTCCAGGTACTTGCGCAAGGTCGGCCACTGCGGCCGCTCCTGGCCATTGATCGGCTCCACCGACATGAAGTAGCTGCCCCAGCCCGGACCCGCGGCCCAGTAGGAGGCCGGGATGCAGTTCTGCTTGAGGTAGGCCAGCATGTTGTCCATCAGCAGGTTCCAGCGCGGATTGTTGTCCGGTACGCCGAATTCACCGATATAGCCGCGCTTGCCATTCTTCTTCAGCCAGTCGACGAAGGGCTTCACCCGGGTCACGCCATAGTTGGCGTCGAGCTTGTTGACGTCGGTCTTGTCGTAGCTGCCGCCAGCGTTCTCGTCGAAGTAGGAATGCGCCGAGAAGATGATGTTGTTGGCCGGATCCTTCAGCCCCAGCAGGGCATCGTTGAACTCGGCCCAGCGGGTGGCGCTCGACCAGCCGTTGCCTTCGACGATGACCGGACGGGTGCTGTCCACCGCGCGCACGCCATTGATGCCGTACTGGGCCGCGGTCGGCCAGTAGGCCATGGCATCGTGGGGCTCGTTCATGATGTCGTAGGCGTACAGCGAGGACTGGCCGCTCCACTGCCGCGCGATGTGGGTCATGATCTCCTGATAGCGGGCGTAGGGGACGCCACTGGTGCCGATCACCTGACCGCGATAGCGGGCATAGTTGTGCAGGTCGAGGATGATCTTGATGCCGTGCTTTTGCGCATAGCCGAAGGTCTGGTTCACCAGGGCGACGTAGGCACTGTCCAGTGGGCCGCCCAGCTTGGGTTGCAGGCGCTCCCAGATGATGGGGAAACGGATCAGTTTGACGCCCCGCGCGCTCCACTGCTGGAAGTAGGCCTCCACCGGGAAGATGTAGTTGGTGCCATTGATGCCGGGCAGCACCTGGGGCGCGAAGCCCGCACCCGACAGATTCAGACCGACCAGGCTGACAGGCTCGGCCTGGGCAACGCCAGCGGACAGCGCGAGAACGGTAGCGGCCGCGGCGAGCGGACGACGAAGGGCGGTAGCGAGGGAGCGGATAGGCGTCATGGACAGATACTGCTTTGGGAGGCGTGGCGTCGATGTCCTTTGTGTACGAGCAAAGCCTGGGTTTAGGTAAGGCCACTGGGACGTGACAAAAAAAGCACTCTGCGTCCTGCAGTTGCCTTACCCAATACAAGTCATATGCCAGGTCGCTGAAACCTTTCACCGCGGCGGCGGTCCTGCATGACTGCAGGGTGTCGCAAAACACCGCTCTAGAGCCTTTGCAGGAAACGTAACCAAATATGCGTGGCATGGCGTCGCAGCGTGCGAAAGCTGCGCGCGACAAAATAATCACGGCACGAAGACAGAAATCTGACGCCAAATTCAGTGGCACATGGCCTGGGGAATTTTCCCGGGTCGCCGCTATCCAAGGCTCAGCAACGTCTTGTATATAAGGTCCAGTCATGCGCGCAGAACAGCCGGGAACCCCTGTCTTCCGACCCACCATCCTGGTGGTGGACGACGAGCCACTGGTCGCGGATTTCGTTACCGAGATCCTCGAACCCGAAGGCTTCAATATCATCGCCGCTGACTCCGCCGATGCTGCCTTGTCGCTGTTGGAGAAAGAGGACGCCAATATCGACATCCTGTTGACGGACATCCGCATGCCCGGCTCCATGGATGGCGCTCAACTGGCCAATCTGGTGTGCCAACGCTGGGCAGATATGCCCATTATTGTCATGTCCGGCTACGAAACGCCGTCCACGGCCAGCATCAAGTGCAAGGTGCGCTTCCTGCCCAAGCCCTGGTCCATCGGTCAATTGATCGATGCCGTGAATGGCGTCGCCTATTCTGTTACGCCCAGTGCCTGAAGATCGAGGAACCCTGGCGATGTGAATGGTGTCACATCGCCACCTCGGTACTTCGGACAACAACAATGCTTGCCCTCACCCACCAGTTCGTCGCCCAGCTGCCCAACATCGACTGCCTGTTCGGCCCCCTGACCCCGGATGGCGGTCTGCCGGTGCAAGTCTGTCGTCCCGCCAGCGAACGTCGCCTGACCCTGATGCTGGATACCGCCCGCCTGCGCGACCGCGCCTATTGCGCAACCCAGGCGCAGCAGGTCCGCACTTCCCTCGGTATCCGCTAGTCGTTGCACGCGCCTCATAGCAACGGCGCCGGTCGCAACAGCACGGCCTTGAGCGAGAAGGCCGATGTCACGCTGGCCACCCCGGGAATACAGGTCAGGGTCTCGGCGAGAAAGTGCTGGTAGGCCGCGAGATCCTGCACCACCACCCGCAATACGTAGTCCGCATCCCCGGTCATCTGGAAACAGCTCATCACCTGGGGCGCCTTGACGATCTCCCGCTCGAAGGCGCGCAGGTAGTCGGTGGACTGCTTTTCCAGGCGCACCGACACGAAGACGCTGACACTGCCGGCCAGCCGGGTTTCATCGAGCTGGGCGTGATAGCCCTGGATGTAACGCTCCTCCTCCAGTCGCTTGACCCGCCGTAGCGTCGGGGTCAGCGACAGCCCGATCTTCTGCGCCAGATCGCGCCAGCTCAGGCGGCCATCGGCGGACAGGGCGTTGAGGATGCGCAGGTCGATACGGTCCAGACCAGCCATGGTGCAAAACCTCCACTGTTGTTCTTGTACGGAGTTCAATAGCACCAAAAGGCCGGGCTGCACACCCTGAAATTGCGGCAAAACGGCTAGCCATGCCGGCCTATACTCAGGCGACCAATAACAAGAATGCCGAGGCCTCCACCATGTGGCACCCTGCATCGCATCCGGACGGCCAACCCGTCCTGCGACCCGCCTGCACCCTCTTCCACCAGGAGGGGCGGCCATGAGCGACCATCCACCCCTGCGCTTGCACGTTCCCGAACCCAGCGGCCGCCCGGGACGTCCCACCGACTTCAGCTACCTGCAACTCTGCCCCGCCGGCCGTGCGGAAAAGCCGCCCATCGACGTGGCACCGGTGGATACCCGCGAGCTCGCGACCCAGCTGATCCGCATCCTCGACGAAGAGGGTCGCGCCGTCGGCCCCTGGGCCACCGAAGAAGCGCCCGAATTGCTGCTGCAGGGCCTCAGGGCCATGCTCAAGACCCGGCTGTTCGATGCGCGGATGCTCAAGGCCCAGCGGCAGAAGAAGCTCTCCTTCTATATGCAGTGCCTGGGCGAGGAAGCCATCGCCGTCGGCCAGACCCTGGCCTTGCGCCCGGACGACATGCATTTCCCCACCTATCGCCAGCAGGGCATCCTCATCGCCCGCGAGGCGCCGCTGGACGAGATGATCTGCCAGCTGCTGTCCAACGCCCGGGATCCGCTCAAGGGTCGCCAGCTGCCGGTGATGTACTCCTACCGCGACCTCGGCTTCTTTTCCATCTCCGGCAACCTGGGCACCCAGTACATCCAGGCGGTGGGCTGGGCCATGGCCTCGGCGATCAAGGGCGACACCCGCATCGCCGCGGGCTGGATCGGCGACGGCGCCACCGCCGAAGGCGATTTCCACGCCGCCCTCACCTTCGCCCACGTCTACCGGGCGCCGGTGATCCTCAACATCGTCAATAACCAGTGGGCCATTTCCACCTTCCAGGCCATCGCCGGCGGCGAGGGCATCACCCTGGCCACCCGCGGCCTCGGCTATGGCATCGCCGCCCTGCGGGTGGATGGCAATGACTTTCTCGCCGTGCTGGCCGCCTCGCGCTGGGCCGCCGAGCGCGCCCGGCGCAACCTGGGGCCGACCCTGATCGAGTGGGTGACCTATCGCGCCGGCCCCCACTCCACCTCGGACGACCCATCCAAGTACCGTCCCGCCGACGACTGGACGCACTTCCCCCTGGGCGATCCCATCGACCGGCTTAAAACACACCTGATCGGTCGTGGCCTCTGGTCGGAGGAACAACACCAGGCGCTGAGCGCCGAGCTGGAAGCCGAGGTGGCCGCTGCCCAGAAGGCCGCCGAAGCCCACGGCACCTTCGCCAGCGATCTCGCCCCCAGCGCCGCCGACATGTTCGAGGAGGTCTATCAGGACCTGCCGCCGCACCTGCGCCGCCAACGCCAACAGCTCGGGAAGTGACGCCATGACCGTACAACAGGAAACCGACCTGCCGACCCAGGCCGGCAGCCGCAGCACCCTGACCATGATCCAGGCCATCCGCTCGGCCATGGACGTGATGCTCGAACGCGACAGCAACGTGGTGGTGTTCGGCGAGGACGTCGGCTATTTCGGCGGCGTCTTTCGCTGCACCGAGGGCCTGCAGGCCAAGTATGGCGCCTCGCGGGTATTCGACGCGCCCATCTCGGAGAACGGTATCGCCGGCGCCGCGGTGGGCATGGGCGCCTACGGCCTGCGACCGGTGGCGGAGATCCAGTTCGCCGACTACGTCTACCCGGCCATCGACCAGATCGTCTCCGAGGCGGCGCGGCTGCGCTATCGCTCGGTGGGCCAGTTCACCTCGCCGCTGGTGTTCCGCATGCCCTGCGGTGGCGGCATCTATGGCGGCCAGACCCACAGCCAGAGTCCCGAGGCCATGTTCACCCAGGTCTGCGGGCTGCGCACCGTGATGCCCTCCAATCCCTATGACGCCAAGGGCCTGCTGATCGCTTCCATCGAGAGCGACGATCCGGTGATCTTTCTCGAACCCAAGCGCCTCTACAACGGCCCCTTCGACGGCCATCACGACCGCCCGGTGACGCCCTGGTCCGGCCATCCGGCCAGCGCCGTGCCGGACGGCTACTACCGGGTCGAGCTGGAACGCGCCGCGGTGGTCCGTCCCGGCAAGCAGGTCACGGTGCTGACCTATGGCACCACCGTCTGGGTCGCCCTGGCGGCGGCCGCCGAGACCGGCATCGACGCCGAGGTGATCGACATTCGCAGCCTCTGGCCGCTGGACCTGCAGACCCTCACCGATTCGGTGAACAAGACCGGTCGCTGCGTGGTGGTCCACGAAGCCACCCGCACCTGCGGCTATGGCGCCGAGCTGGTGTCCCTGATGCAGGAGCACTGCTTCCATCGCCTGGAGGCGCCCATCGAGCGGGTGACCGGCTGGGATACCCCCTATCCCCACGCCCAGGAATGGGACTACTTCCCGGGTCCGTCCCGGGTCGGCGCCGCGCTCAAGCGCGTGATGGAGGTCTGAGATGGGTACCCATGTCATCAAGATGCCCGACATCGGCGAAGGCATCGCCGAGGTGGAACTGGTCAAGTGGTACGTGGCAGTGGGCGACGAGGTCAGCGAAGACCAGACCCTGGCCGACGTCATGACCGACAAGGCCATGGTGGAGATTCCCTCGCCGGTGGTGGGCCGGGTGGTCGCCCTGGGCGGCGAGCCCGGTCAGGTGCTGGCGGTGGGCGCCGAGCTGATCCGCCTGGAGGTGGCCGGCGACGGCAATCTGCGCGAGACCAGTCGCCCCGCGCCGGTGGCAGCCGCGCCGGCGCCAGCACCGAAGGCGGAAGCGCCCACGCCCGAGACGGCCCCGGCCCCGCGACGCCCGGAAGCGGAGGTCCCGCGCGACGACGACCGACCAGCTTCCCGCCCGGCCCCCGGCAGTCCGCCGCTGGCGTCTCCCGCGGTACGCCAGCACGCCTGGGACCTGGGCATCGAACTCCGCTTCGTCACCGGCAGCGGTCAGGGCGGGCGCATCCTGCATGGCGATCTGGAGGCCTATGTGCAGCAACGCGACGCCGGCTTGCCGCCCGCCACCGGCGGCGGTGGCCTGGCGAAACGCGGTGGCGAGGAGCGCATCCCGCTGATCGGCCTGAGACGCAAGATCGCCGAGAAGATGCAGGCCGCCAAACGGCATATCCCCCACTTCACCTATGTGGAAGAGGTGGATGTCACCGAGCTGGAAGCCCTGCGCGCCACCCTCAATCAGCGCTGGCAGGGTCGTCGTGCCCACCTCACCCTGCTGCCCTTCCTGGCGCGAGCCCTGGTGGTGGCGGTGCGGGACTTTCCGCAGATGAATGCGCGCTTCGACGAAGAGAGCAGCACCGTGACGCGCTATGGCGCGGTGCACCTGGGCATCGCCACCCAGGGCGAACAGGGGCTCGCGGTGCCGGTGGTCCGCCATGCCGAGGCGCTGGATCTCTGGGGCTGCGCCCAGGAGGTGGCCCGGCTGGCCACCGCGGTGCGCGGCGGCAAGGCCGGTCGCGACGAACTCTCCGGCTCTTCCCTGACCATCAGCAGTTTGGGTCCGCTGGGGGGCATCGCCTCCACGCCCATCATCAACCATCCCGAAGTGGCCATCATCGGCGTCAATCGCATCGTCGAGCGCCCGGCCTTCCGCCATGGGCTGGTGGTGCCGCGCAAGCTGATGAATCTCTCCGCTTCCTTCGACCACCGGCTGATCGATGGCCAGGACGCCGCCAGCTTCATCCAGGCCGTGCGCCAGCTGCTCGAACAACCCGCCACCCTCTTCCTGGAGTAGCCATGGACACCCGACTCCTCATCATCGGCGGCGGCCCCGGCGGTTATGTCGCCGCCCTGCGCGCCGCTCAGCTGGGCATCGCCACCACCCTGGTGGAGGGCGCCGCCCTTGGCGGTACCTGCCTCAACGTCGGCTGCATCCCCTCCAAGGCGATGATCCATGTCGCCGAGGAATTCCATCGCGCCTGCGGTCGCGCCGACCAGGGCGCCCTTGGTATCCGCCATGGCCGCCCGGAACTGGACCTTGGCCAGGCCGTGGCCTGGAAGAACGGCATCGTCGATCGCCTCACCACCGGCGTCGCCGCCCTGCTCAAGAAGCAGGGGGTGACGGTGGTCGAGGGCTGGGCCGAGATCCTCGACGGCAAGACCGTGGAGGTGCAGCGCGCCGGTGGCGAACGGCTGCGCATCCGTACCGAACACCTGGTGCTGGCCATGGGCTCCACCTCGGTGGAATTGCCCAGCCTGCCCTTCGGCGGCCCGGTGATCTCGGCCACCGAGGCCTTGTCGCCTACAGAGATTCCCGAGGATCTGGTGGTGGTGGGCGCCGGCTATATCGGCCTGGAGCTGGGCATCGCCTATCGCAAGCTGGGCGCCCGGGTCGCGGTGGTGGAGGCTCAATCGCGCCTGCTGCCCGGCTACGATGCCGAGCTCACGGCGCCGCTGCGCCAGCGACTGGAACGCCTGGGCATCGAGCTCCACCTGGGCTGCACCGTCGCCGGTCTGGCCGCGGACGGCGCTGGCCTGCGAATGACCCGCGGTGACGGCGAGGAGCAGATCCTGCCGGCCCAGCGCATCCTGGTGGCGGCCGGTCGCCGTCCCCGCACCGAAGGCCTGGAGCGCCTGCCGCTGGACTACGACGGCCGCTATATCCGCGTCGACGACGGCTGCCGTACCAGCATGACCGACGTCTGGGCCATCGGTGATCTCACCGGCGAACCCCTGCTGGCCCATCGCGCCATGGCCCAGGGCGAGGTGGTCGCCGAGCTGATCGCCGGCAAGCGGCGGCGCTTCGCGCCGGTCGCCATCCCGGCGGTCTGCTACACCGATCCGGAAATCGTGGTGGTCGGCCTGACCCCCGAGCAGGCCAAGGCCCAGGGGCTGGAGACCAAGGTCGCCAGCTTCCCCTTCGCCGCCAATGGCCGTGCCCTCACCCTGGAGGCGCCGGAAGGCTTCGTGCGGGTGGTGGCTCGTGCGGACGACCATCGCATCCTTGGCTGGCAGGCCACCGGGCAGCAGGTGGCGGAACTGGCCACGGCCTTTTCCCACAGCCTGGAAATGGGCATGCAACTGGAAGACGTCGCCGCCACCCTGCACCCCCACCCCACCCTGGGCGAAGCGGTGCAGGAAGCGGCGCTGCGCGCCCTGGGCCGGGCCCTGCATCTGTGACCGGCCTGCCGCGCGACAGCCTGGCGCCGGGCATCCTCGACGAAGCCCTGGCCGGGCTGTGCCGGCGCAGTGGTCAGGCGCCGGAGGCCCTGCTCGCTGCCGAAGGCGTCCAGCCAGCCGAGCTGCTGCTTGACCGCGAGCGCCTCTCGGCGCCGCTGTTCGGCCAGCTGTGGTATCGCCTGGCGTGGCGTTTCGATGACGAGTTCTTCGCCCTTGGCCCACGCCCGCTCCCGGCCGGCAGCTTTGCCTTTCTCTGCCAGAGCACCCGCCTGCAACCGACCCTGGGCGACGCCCTGCGGCAGAGCGCCGACTTCCTGCGCCTGACCTTGGGCGTCGATCTGCGCCTGCAGCGCAATGGCGAGCAGGCGACCCTGCGGCTGGCCCCCGGCAGCCTGCCGGGTAGCTTTGCCGTCTTTACCCTCTGGCTGATCCTGCATGGCCTGGCCTGCTGGCTGGTGGGCCGCCGCTTGCCACTGGCGGAGATTCGCCTGACCGCCCAGGAGCCGCCGGCGGAACTGCTGGCCGACTATCGCCAGCGCTTCGGCACCCACCTCAGCTTCGCCCACGGCGAAGACTGGCTGCGGCTGGACGCCGCCGTATTGGGCCTGCCGATCCGCCGCAGTGCCGCGGATGCGCGTCGCTTCATCGCCGCCGCACCGGGCAATCTGCTGGTGCACTATCGCGACGACGCCAGTCTGATCGCCCGCATCCGCGCCCTGCTGCGCAGTCGCGCCCCAGAAGACTGGCCGGACGCCGTCAGCCTGGCCGCGACCCTGGGTCTTTCGGCTGCGACCCTGAGACGCCAGTTGGCGGCGAGCGGCCAGACCTACCAGCGCCTCAAGGACGAACGTCGCTGCCGCCTGGCCTGCCGCCAGCTGGATCAGGGCGCTCTGCCCCTGGAGGAGCTGGCCCTGCGTCTGGGTTTCGCCGATCCCCGCTCCTTCCAGCGCGC
Organism: Pseudomonas sp. RIT411; assembly: GCF_003057735.2. Taxonomy (NCBI): domain Bacteria; kingdom Pseudomonadati; phylum Pseudomonadota; class Gammaproteobacteria; order Pseudomonadales; family Pseudomonadaceae; genus Pseudomonas; species Pseudomonas sp. RIT411. The sequence goes on along the minus strand of NZ_QBIZ02000006.1, from coordinate 249,001 downwards.
CTTTCGCAAGTGGACGGGCTTGAGCCCCCTGGGCTATCGCCAGCGCCAGACCCGAGCGGGTTAGCCCTCCGCCAGTTGGGCGGCGATGGCGGCGGTGTCGATCACCGAGCGCACCTCCCGGATTCGCCCGTTCTCGAAGCGATAGAAGACGTGCTCGCTGAAACGCACCCGCCGTCCGTTCACCGCCAGCCCGAACAGCTCGCCGCGTGGCGTGCAGTCGAAGTCCAGTTGCGCGGCCAGCCAGGGCGCTTCCACGACCAGCAAGCGCGCCGCGAAGTGCAGATCGGGAATGGCGGCATGATCGCCTTCCAGCATGGCCTGGTAGCCCGCCAATCCCAGGGGCCGGCCGTTGTGCTCGACGGCTTCGTCGACATAACGGCCCAGCTCCGTCCAGGCCTGGCGGTTGAGGCAGTCGAGGTAGGCCTGGTAGTGACTGCCGAGTTCGGTTGCGGCGAGGGGCATCACGAATTCTCCATGGTCATTGACTGCTACAGGGGACCACGCCAGGCCGGCAAGTCTCCCTTCACCCGAGGCGATTCTTTACCAGACGGCCGCCCTGCAGGATGACGTCCAACCGCTCGCCCTGCCCCACCAGGCAGGAAATATCGGTCAAGGGATCGCCATCCACGACCAGCAGATCCGCCAGGGCGCCAGCCGCGATGCAACCCAGCTCGCCCTCCCGTTCGAGGATGCGCGCCGCGACGCTGGTGGCGCTGCGCAAGGCTTCCAGATTGCCCAGCACCTCGGCGCGGATGCGCAGTTCCTGGGTCTGGTATTCGTGCATCTCGCCCAGCAGGTCGGAGCCGTAGCCCATGGGTACGCCCGCCTCGGCGAAAAATTCCAGGGCGCGACGGCCGGCCAGGCGGACGTCTTCGATCTTGGCCACGGAATCCGCTGGCAGTCCATAGCGGGCGCCGTGCTCGGCGAGCATCTCGTAGGTCACCTGGGTGGGCACGGCGAAGGCGCCCCGCTCGCGCATCAGCTGCGCCGTCTCCCGGTCGACCAGATTGCCGTGCTCTATGGTGCGCACCCCGCACGCCACGGCGCGGCGAATGGCGCGGGCGGTATAGGCATGGGCCATCACATAGGTATTGGCCGCTTCGGCTTCCTCGACGATGGCGCGGATCTCGGCTTCGCTGTACTGGGTATTGGCGATGGGATCGGTGGGCGAGGACACCCCGCCGGAAGCCATGATCTTGATCTGGCTGGCGCCCTGCTGCAGTTCCTCGCGCACCGCCTTGCGCACGTTGTCCACCCCGTCCACCACCCGGGCGATAGCACCGGCGCGGAAGCAGCAACTGCACGGCTCGTTCAGCAGCAGCTCCCCACGCGCCCGCATGTCGCCATGGCCGCCGGTCTGCGACAGCGCCTTGCCGGAGGCGAAGATCCGCGGGCCCGGCACCAGTCCCAGGGCGATGGAGCGCGCCAGCGCCCAGTCCGCGCCGCCGGCATCGCGGACGGTGGTGAAGCCGCGCTCGAGCATGGCGCCCAGGATCGGCAGGGCGCGGTACATGATGATGGCGTTCGGCTGCAGGGCGTTGAAACCCAGGTTGGCGCTGGAGGCCAGAACATGCACATGGCAATCGATGAGGCCGGGCATCAGGGTGCGGCCGCCCAGATCGATGACGGTGACGCCTGCCGGCGGCGCAGCGCTCTGGTCGCGCACGGCGGTAATGCGCTCACCCTCCACCAGGACTTCCTTGCCGGTGATCAGGATGCCGCTCGCCAGATCCAGCAGCTTGCCGTTGCGCAGCAGTAGAGAGGTGCTTTGAGTCATGCGGATTCTCCCGAAGGTTGCTCGCTGGCGGCGTCGCGAAACAGCGCCGCGCCCACGGCACTGATGGCCGCGGCGAACATGATGTAGAAGGCCGGCGCCAGCGGGCTGCCGGTGGCGGCGATCAGCCAGGTCACGGTAAAGGTGGCGAAGCCGCCGAACAGGGTCACGGCGAAGTTGTAGGCCACCGACAGTCCGGTGGAGAGCACCCGGGTCGGCAACAACTCGCCGAAGGCCGCCAGCAGACCGCCCAGATAGCCGGAGATCAGCAGTCCCAGCACGGCCTGGAACACCAGCAGGGAAGCCAGGCCCGGCCAGCGATTGAGCATCCAGAACAACGGCCAGGCGAGGCAGAAGATGGCGATGGCCGACCCCAGCAGCCAGGGTCGCTTGCCCTGGCGATCGGCCAGGCGCCCGACCAGCGGCGTCGCCACCAGCAGCACCAGGCCACCGAGTACGCCGGCGGTGAAGCCCAGGCCACTGGGCAGACCCAGCACCCGGGTGGAGTAGGACGGCAGGTAGAACAGCACGGAGTAGGTGCAGACCGTCCAGAGCACGACCATGGAAAAGGTGATCGCGGTCTGGCGGGGATAGATGCGCACTACCTCCCGCAGCGGCGACTGGGCACGCTCGACGGTGGCATAGGCCGGGGTTTCGTCGATGCGGCTACGGATGTAGAAACCGACGGGGCCGATCAGGGAGCCGAACAGGAACGGCAGGCGCCAACCCCAGCTCTCGAGTTGCTCCGGAGTCAGCAAGGCCGACAGCAGCGCGCCGGCGCCTGCACCCAGGGCGACCGCCACCCCGATGCTGGCCTGGATCCAGCTGGAGTAGTAGGCCTTTTGCCCAGCGGGCGCGTGCTCGGTGAGAAAGGCGGTCGCGCTGCCCATCTCGCCACCCGCGGAAAAGCCCTGCAGCAAGCGCGCGAAGACGATGAGCGCCGGGGCGAACAGCCCCCACTGGGCATAGCCCGGGGTCACGGCGATGATCAGGGTACCGGCGGCCATCAAGAGGATGGTCAGCGACAGCGCCGCCTTGCGGCCGCGGCGATCGGAGTAGATGCCGAGCAGGATGCCCCCTACTGGCCGCATGAAGAAACCGACGCCAAAGGTGGCCAGGGCCAGGAGGTAGGAGGTGAGTTCGCTGGCGGTCGGAAAGAACACCTTGGCGATGATGACGGAGAAGAAGCTGTAGACGGTGAAGTCGAACCACTCCAGACCGTTGCCGATCACGGTGGCGACGACCGCCTTGTTGGCCTGGCGGCGGTGGGCGGTGGACGGCTGCGGGAAGGTCGTAGCGCTCTGCATTGTTGGCTCCCTGAATGCGAGTCGCGCAGGAAACTCGGGAGTCCCTGCACCGGCGACGGCAGTTTCGATAAAGGAAACAGGACGAGGATCTCCGCCCTCTGCCGCCGAGCTTAAGGGGCTACCCGGGACGCAGGAAAACGCTGATTGCAGGGGTTTGCATGCGCCAGGCGCATGCAAGAGGGGTCAAGGTGACGCGCTCAGGGCGTCGTTAAGCCAGGCTTCGAAACGGCGCGTCGCCAGGCCCGGCTGGCGATCGCCCGGCCACAGCAGGTAGTAACCCCCCTGCCCCTGCACGCATTCGCTACAGGCTTCGACCAGCGCGCCCGAGCGCAGGTGGGCATCGATCATGGGGCGCCAGCCCAGGACGATACCGTGACCGGCAATCGCCAGATCGACCAGGATGGGGTACTGACTCACGGTGAGCCGCTGGCGGATCCGCGGGGCTGGATAGCCTAGCCGCGCGAACCACTCCGTCCAGGACAGCCAGCGTCGCTGCCCGTCCTCGATCATCAGCAGGCGCCGGTCGAGCAGCTCCGGGGGTGACAGCTGCTGCCCGCCCAGGTAGTCCGGGGCGCAATAGGCGCCTACCCATTCGGGAAACAACTGGCGACCGGCCAATCCCGGCGGCGGCGGTTCCCGCAGGAAATAGAGCGCCAGATCGAATTCGGGCTTGAGCAGGGTATCGAGGTTGTCCAGCACCCGCAGGCGCACGTCGATGCCGGGAAAGGCACTGGCAAAATGGCCGATCAGCGGACCCAGCCACAGGGCGGCGACGCCCGAGGAGCAGGCCAGGACCAGTTGCTGCTCGCCACTAAGGTCCATGACCTCGGCGGTGGTTTCCGCCAGACCCGCCAAGAGTTGCTGGACCCGCTCGGCATAGCGCTGCCCGGAGACGGTCAGGTGCAGCCGCTTGTGTTCCCGCCGAAACAGCGCGCGACCGAGAAAGGCCTCCAGCTGCGCCACCTGACGGCTGATGGCGCTTTGCGTGAGATTGAGTTCGAGCGCGGCACGGGTAAAGCTGCCAAGCCTGACCGTTGCCTCGAAGGCAATCAGATTGGTCAGGGGTGGCAAGGGGTCGATACGCATCCGAAGGCTCTGCGACGCTGGGCGGAAACGGCCAGTCTAGCGCCTCCGAGAGGCGCCGGGAGCGCTCAACGATGCTCGAACTTCGCCGGCCGCTTCTCGACGAAGGCGGCCATGCCTTCCTTCTGGTCGGCGCTGGCGAACAGCGAATGGAAGACCCGGCGCTCGAAGCGGATACCCTCGGCCAGGCTGGTCTCGAAGGCGCGATTGACGCTCTCCTTGAGCAGCAGGGTCGCCGGCAGCGAGCGACTGGCGATGCCGCGGGCGGCTTCCAGGGTGCGCTCCAGCAATTCGTCGGCGGGAAACACCTGGGCGACCAAGCCGGCGCGCTCGGCTTCGGCGGCGGGCAGCTGGCGTCCGGTCAGGCACAGTTCCATGGCCTTGGCCTTGCCCAGGGCGCGGGTCAGACGCTGGGTACCGCCGATGCCGGGAATGACGCCCAGGGTGATCTCCGGCAGGCCGAAGCGCGCGGTGTCGGCGGCATAGATGAAGTCGCACAGCAACGCCAGTTCGCAGCCACCACCCAGGGCGTAGCCGGCCACAGCGGCGATCAGCGGCTTGCGCCGCTCGGCGATGCGGTCGGCGACGCGGAAATAGTCGTCCAGGTAGATCTGCGGATAGCCCTGCCCGGCCATTTCCTTGATGTCGGCGCCGGCGGCGAAGGCCTTGGCCGAGCCGGTGAGCACCACGCAACCGACCTCGGGATCGGCGTCCAGGCGCGCCAGCATGGCATCCAGCTCGTGGAGCAGCTGGGCATTGAGGGCGTTGAGCGCCTTGGGGCGGTTGAGGGTGATGAGGGCGACGCGCGCCTCGATCTCCAGCAGCAGGGTCGATTCGGCAGAGGGTTCGCTCATGGTCTTGTCCTTGTCTAGTCGTTGAGTTCCAGCGCCATGGCCGTGGCCTCGCCGCCGCCGATGCAGATGGCGGCCACGCCCCGGCGCAGACCGCGCTGGCGCAGCGCCTGGATCAGGGTCACCAGGATCCGCGCGCCGGAGGCGCCGATGGGATGGCCCAGGGCACAGGCGCCACCGTGCACGTTCAGGCGCTCCGGGTCCAGCCCCAGGGCATCCTGGGCGGCCAGTGCCACCACGGCGAAGGCTTCGTTGATCTCGAACAGGTCGACGTCGTTCAGCTGCCAGTCGATGCGCGCGAGCAGGGTGCGGATGGCGCCGATGGGCGCGGTGGGAAAGTCGCCCGGCGCGCCGGCATGGGCGGCATGGCCACGGATCGTCGCCAGCGGCGTCAGGCCTTCGCGCGCCGCCGTGCTGGCGCGCATCAGCAGCAATGCCGCGGCGCCATCCGAGATGGAGCTGGCGTTGGCCGCGGTGACGGTACCGCCTTCGCGAAAAGCCGGCTTGAGGGTGGGAATGCGTGCCGGATCGGCGCGGCGCGGTTGTTCATCGGTGTCGATGCTCAGGGTTTCCTTGCGCCCCGCCACCTCCACCGCGACGATCTCGGCGACGAAGGCGCCGCTGGCCTGCGCCTGGCGCGCCCGGGCGAGGGACTGCTGGGCATAGGCATCCTGGCGCTCGCGGCCGATACCCAGGCGCGCCGCGCAATCCTCGGCGAAGGTGCCCATCAGACGCCCGGGCTCATAGGCGTCTTCCAGGCCGTCGAGAAACATGCTGTCGATCAGGGCGCCGTGGCCGAGGCGGTAGCCGCTGCGGGCCTTTTCCAGCAGATAGGGCGCGCGACTCATGCTTTCCATGCCGCCCGCCACCACCACCTCGGCACTGCCGGCGCGCAGCAGGTCATGGCCGAGGATGGCCGCCTGCATGCCCGAACCGCACATCTTGTTCAGGGTGGTGCAGCGTGTGCTCTGGTCCAGGCCGGCGCCAAGGGCCGCCTGGCGGGCCGGTGCCTGGCCGAGGCCGGCTGGCAGCACGCAGCCCATGAGCACCTCGTCGACCCGCTCCGGCGACCAACCGCCCCGCTCCAGCACGGTGCGGATCACGGCGCTGCCCAGCTGTGGCGCCGACAGCGCCGCCAGTTCGCCGCCCAGGGCGCCCATGGGGGTGCGAGCGGCGGCGACGATAACAATGGGATCGTTCATGACAACTCTCCTAGCGCGGGGCCATGCGCAGCGCACCGTCGAGACGGATCACCTCGCCGTTGAGCATGGGATTCTCGATGATGTGGCGGACCAGGGCGGCGAATTCCTCGCCGCGACCGAGGCGCGGCGGAAAGGGCACGTTGGCGGCCAGGGCCTCGCGCACCTCGGGGGTCATGCCGGCCATCATGGGCGTCTCGAAGACGCCCGGCGCTATGGTCATGACCCGGATGCCCTGCCCGGCCAGTTCGCGCGCCGCCGGCAGGGTGAGCGCGGCGACGCCCCCCTTGGAGGCGGCATAGGCGGCCTGGCCGATCTGGCCGTCGAAGGCGGCGATGGAGGCGGTGTTGATGATCACGCCGCGTTCGCCGCCGGCATCGGCCTCGCCCTGGGCCATGGCCGCGGCGGCCAGGCGCAGCACATTGAAGCTGCCCACCAGGTTGACGTTGATGATGCGCGCGAAGGCGGCGAGATCGTGGGGGCCGTTGCGCCCGAGGATGCGTGCGCCGCCAACGATGCCGGCGCAGTTGATTGCCCCCTGCAGACCGCCCCAGCGGGCCAGGACGGTATCCATGGTAGCGCTCAGGGCCTCGGCATCGGTCACGTCCACGGCGAGCGCCAGGGCCCGGTCGCCGAGGCGTTCGGCCTGGGCCTGCACGGCGTCGGCCTGCAGATCCAGCAGTGCCACCCGGGCGCCTGCCGCGATCAGCGCCGCGGCGGTGGCGGCGCCAAGGCCGGATCCGGCGCCGGTTACCAGAAAGGTGTGCTCGTCGATGCGCATGGGCGGGCTCTCCAGGATGATGGACTCATCTTCGATCCTCGACAGAGGTCGGACAAGGGCCGGATCGCTCAGCCGCACTGAGCGATCCGGCCCCCTGCTTACCAGGGCAGGGCCTGGCCTTGGTAGTCGAGAAAGGCACAGCCGCGCTGGCCGGCCCGTGCCTCGATCGTCGCTACCAGACCGGCAACGCTAGCGGCCACCTCGACCGGCGCGCCTACCCCGCCCAAGGCGGTACGCACCCAACCTGGGTGCAGCGCAAGCACGGCGAAGGCCGGTTGCTGCCCGGCGACCCAGCTTTGCAGCAGGCTATTGAGCGCCGCCTTGCTGGCGCCATAGAGCGGCATGTCGGCGGCCCGTGCCAGGCTGACGCTGCCCATCTGCGAACTCAAGCAGGCCGCCACTCCCGCCGCAGCCATCCGCGGCGCCAGGGCCTCCAGCAGCCGCAGCGGCGCCACGGCATTGGTCAGGAACAGCTCGCCCAGCTCCGCGGGGGTCGCCCGCTGCCCCTCCACCTCGTGCGGCCCCATGATGCCGGCATTGACGATCAGCCGATCCAGCGACTCATCGCGGCTTTCGCTCAGTAGTCGCGTGCCCAGCTCGGGATCGCAGAGATCGCCGGTCACCACCCGCAGCCGTCCCGCGGTGGTCGCCGCCAGGGCGTCCAGCGCCGCATTCGGTGTTCGTACCAGCGCCAGCACCTGGTCGCCACGACCCAGGTAGCGCTCGACCAGCCCCAGTCCTATGCCCCGCGAGGCGCCTATCACCCAGACCTTCATCGCCTTCTCCTCAGTCCACCGCTGTGATGCGCAGATGCCGCTTCTTGCCCAGACTTACCCGTCGACCGACGTCGCCCGCCGTGAGCCGCACATCGGGATCGGATACGGGCAGTTCGTCCAGGCGAAGGCCACCGCCTTCCGCCAGTCGGCGGACCGCACTGCGCGACGGCTGCACACCGGTCTGCACTAGCAGCTCGACCAGGCTGACACCCCCATCGAGCTGCCGGCGACTCAGAGCGAGCGTCGGCAAGCGACCACCGCCGTCCCGGTCGGCGAAGACCTCGGCGGCCGCCGCCTCGGCCGCACGCTGGGCCTGCTCGCCGTGGGCCAGGCGGGTCGCCTCGTTGGCCAGCACGGTCTTGGCCAGATTGATCTCCGCGCCGCCCAAGGCCGCCAGCCGCCGTACCTCGTCCAGCGGCAGCTCGGTAAACAGCGCCAGGAAACGCTCGACGTCGGCATCGTCGCAGTTGCGCCAGAATTGCCAGAAGTCGAAGGCCGACAGCCGCTCCTCGTTGAGCCAGACCGCGCCCTGGGCCGACTTGCCCATCTTGCGGCCGTCACGGGTGGCCAGCAACGGCATGGTCAGGCCATGGAGCTGAGGGCCACCCTGCCGGCGTGACAGCTCCACGCCATTGATGATGTTGGCCCACTGGTCCGCGCCGCCCAGTTGCAGGGTGCAGCCATAGCGCCGCGACAACTCGACGAAGTCGTAGGCCTGCAGCAGGGTGTAGCCGAATTCCTCGAAGGACAGCGAGTGCTCGCGATCAAGGCGATTCCTAATGGCATCGAAGGTCAGCAGTCGATTGATGGAAAAGTGCCGACCCACGGCGCCGAGGAAATTCAGATAGCCGAGGCCGTCGAGCCATTCGGCGTTGTCCACCACCTGGGCGCGACCGTGGCCATCGCCGACCTCCAGGTAGCGGTGGAAGGCCTTGGCGATACCGGCCATGTTCAGGGCGATCTGGCCGTCGGTGAGCACCGGACGGCTGCTGTCGCGAAAGCTGGGATCGCCGATGCGGGTGGTGGCGCCGCCGATCAGCAGCAGGATGGGATGGCCGGCGCGCTGCAGCCAGCGCATCAGCATCAGGCCCTGCAGATGGCCGACGTGGAGACTGTCGGCGGTGGCGTCGAAGCCGAGATAGCCGGTCACCGGGCCGCTGGCAAAGGCGCGGGCGAGGCCGTCACGGTCAGTGGTCTGATGGACGAAGCCGCGGGCTTCGAGGGTGGCGAGCAGGTCTTGCGTGGTGCTGTCCATGGGGTCTCCTGTGGCTGGACGGTGCCTGGGAGACCGGGAGAAGTTGCCTTGACCGAGCCGCCCTGGGCGGTTCGGTCATGCAGCGCAGTACCTACCACCCGATATTGGTCAGGTAGGAGTAATAGGCGCTGATGGGGCAAAGGAAGGTTCGCATGGGGCGCCACGCTACCCACTCGCCCGCCGCTTGGCAACTGCGAACCGCTCGCACTGCCGCTTCGACCAGATGTCGCACCTCCTCTGCCGGCGGCTGAACGAACGGCGACAGTGGCGTTCCGAGTCCTGTCCTTTGCCAGCAGTATCGAGACGCAGAGATGAACCTACCCGCTCCACCCCCCGAGATCCCCAGCACCGGCATGACAGTCCCAGGCGTACCTGGACAAGGAACAGCCCTTGCGTGAGAGGATCTCCCCGATGAAAAGCATTACCCCGGCCAACCTGCTTTTGCTGCTGCTCTGCCTCACGGTGCTGGCCTACGCCACCGATCTGATCGGCTAGCCGGCATCGGCCTGGCGGTTGGCTCTGCGGCCTGACGGTTGCTCTCCGCCGTCTCTTGGCCTAGCGTTCAGGCCCTGTCCGTAAGAGAACTACCGCGCCATGCCCAGCCAACCCTCCAGCACCGTCGAAAGCATCGAGCTGCTGACGTCCCTGGATTCCGTCGCGGCGCTCCTGCGCGTGGTCTGCGACATCAGCGGCCTCGGGGTCGCCACCGTGGCCGAGGTCACCGAGCAGCGCTGGATCGCCTGCGCGGTGGAGGATCGCATCGCCTTCGGCCTGCAACCCGGCGCCGAACTGGATCTCGAATCTACCCTGTGCAATCACGTGCGCTCCTCCCACGACGCCGTGATCATCAGCGATGTGACCCAGAACCCTACTTACTGCGACCATCCGGCGCCCGGCCTCTATGGCTGGAAGAGCTATCTGTCGGTCCCGGTGTTCCGGCCCAATGGCACCTTCTTCGGCACGCTGTGCGCCTTCGATCCCCAGCCCGCACCGCGGCTGGAACAGCGCCCGGTGATCGACACCCTGGACGGCTTCGCCCGTCTGCTGGGGGAATTGCTCGCCCGGGAAGAACAGCGTCGCGAGGCGAGCCCCGGCGCGCGTGGCGACCTCGATCTCACACCGCTGCGCGAGCAACTGCTGGTGCTGCTGGAAGAAGACCTGCAGCGTCCGCTCCAGGCGCTGGCCGCGCAGGACCTGCCCACGAGCGCCGCACAAGCCGAGCCCTGGCAGGCCGAGGCCCGGCGCCTGGCCGAACGCAGCGCTGCGGCCGCCGATTTCGTCCGTGTGCGTCTCGGCCACGGCCTGCCGCTGAAACTGACCTTGGTGGAGGGCGTCAACGAGCGTCTGACCAACCTGCTCGCCACGCTGCAGGCCCGTTTTCCCGACCAGACCCTAGGCAGCGAGCTGCCGGAGTTACCCGCCGCGGTGCGCCTCGACCTGCCGCGCCTGCTGCAGGCCATGGGCGCGCTGCTGGAGTGGGTCGCGTCCCGCAATCCTGCCGGCGGCACCCTGCTGCTGCGCGGCGAGCTCGACGAACGCTGCTATCGCCTCGCCGTGGAAAGCCGCACCGCCGTGGTGGATCCCGGCAGCCTCAGCCAGGTGTTCCAGCCGGCGCTGACCGAGGCCACGCCTGAACAGCCCGCCCGCCTGGAGTTGAGCCTCTACCTCGCCCAGGAAGTCGCCCGCGGCCATGGCGGCAGCCTGGTCGCGCGCCAGGAAAACGGCCGTCTGCGCTTCATCCTCACCCTACCCACTGCCCTGGACTGATGCCCTTGCCCTTCCCCGCTCCCTTGCTGGTGATCCGTCACGGCGAAACCGACTGGAATGCCAGCGGCCGCCTGCAGGGTCGCCAGGACATACCGCTCAACGCCCGTGGCCGGGCCCAGGCCGAGGCCGTGGGCCTGGCCCTGCGCGAGCGCCTCGACGTCTCTCGCTTCACCTGCCTGAGCAGTCCGCTGCAACGCGCCAGCGAAACCCTCGATCTGATCCTGGCGCAGCTGCCCGGTGCGCCACTCAGCCTGGGCCGCGATGCGCGTCTGGCGGAAAAGGCCTTTGGCGACTGGGAAGGCCTGGACATGCCGACCATCGCCCAGCGCTATCCCGAGCAGCACGCCCAGCGCATGGCCGAGCCCTATACCTTTAGGGTGCCCGGTGGCGAAAGCTATGCCGATGCCGCCGAACGGGTGCGCCCCCTGCTGGAGGAACTCCAGGGTCCCACCCTGCTGGTGGCCCATGGCGCCCTGATCCGCAGCCTGCTGGTGGCCATCGGCCTGGCCAGCCCGGAGGTGGCGACCCGGATGGTCATCCACCAGGGCCGCTGGCTGGAGCTGGATGCGGCCGGTTATGCGTGGTACAGCGCCCCCGGCTGGGACGCCTAGCCTTAACTCAGCCGGCGGGCGAACTGGCTGACCGCGCCCACCACCTGGCGGGCGCCCTCCTGGATCTCGGTGATGCGCACCCCGGCGTTGCTGGCGAGGTGCAGCCCCTGCTCCGCCTGCTGGCGACTGGCGGCCATGTTGCTGACCGCCGTCTGCGCCAGTTGCTGGTTCTGCTGCACCACGCCGACGATCTCCTCGGTGGCCTTGCTGGTGCGCCCGGCCAGTTGCCGGACCTCGTCCGCCACCACCGCGAAGCCGCGCCCCTGCTCGCCGGCCCGGGCGGCTTCGATGGCGGCGTTGAGCGCCAGCAGATTGGTCTGCTCGGCGATGCCGCTGATGGTCTTGACGATGGCGCTGATCACCAGCGACTGCTTGCCGAGGTCCTCGATGCCATTGGCGGCGACCTGGATCTCGTCGGCGATGCGGGTCATCACCGCGACCGTGTCCTGCACCACCGCCGCGCCCTGGCGGGCGCTTTCGTCGGTGGTCTGGGAGATGTCGAAGGCGACCCGCGCGGCCTCGGCCACCGCCAGTTCCTGTTCCACCTGATCGGTGATGACGGTGGCGAACTTGATGACCTTGTACAGCTCGCCACGGGTGTTGAGTACCGGGTTGTATGAGGCTTCCAGCCAGACGGTACGGCCATGGCTGTCGATGCGCTTGAAGCGGCTGGCCACGTAGTCGCCGCGATTGAGCCGTTCCCAGAAGGCGCGATAGTCGGCCGATTCGGCCTCTTCACGGGTGCAGAACATCCGGTGGTGCTTGCCGACGATCTGCGCCAGCGAATAGCCCATGCCCTGCAGGAAGCGCTCATTGGCGGTCAGCACCTCGCCGGCCAGGTTGAATTCGATCACCGCGGTGGATCTCAGCAGCGCATTGATGATGCCCGAGTGTTCCGTGGAGGTCTCCACCTGCTCGGTACGGTCATAGGCATAGCAGCGGATCTGCTTGACCTGGCCCTGGCTATCGCGCACTGGCGTCCAGATCGCATAGAGCCAGGCGACGCCGCCCGTTCCGCGCAGCAGCCGATAGATGCCACTGGCCTGGCGGCCTTCGCTGAAGCTGCGTTTCAGGTCGCCGTAGCAGACCAGCTTCTTCACGTAGTCCGGAATGATGTCGTCCAGATTGCGCCCGGTCAGACTGCCGGGGGCGTAGCCTAGGCAGAGCGCGAAGTTCTCGTTGAAATCCTCGATCCGGCCCTGGGCGTCCAGCAGCAGATGCAGCGAATCCTGATGGAAGGCCGCGCTCACCTGGCGGTGCTCGGACAGTTCGGCTTCGAGATCGGCGATGCGACGTTTGAGTGCGGCGTTGAACATGGGATCACCCAGGAAAGTTGTGTCTTTCTCTGGTTCGACGCGCCGCGGGATTTCTTGACCGGGTGCTGATGAACGCCTGGCTCCCGAGCCGGCAACAACAGCGCCGATCGCGCGCCCGGCCTGACATTGGAGGGAAAACCCGAGCGGCTCTAGCCTGCCGCTGCCGCTTCGATGATGACGTCCGGCGGGGCCGGACCAGAGTGCCGGCGATCCGTTACCCGACCGCTCAGCGAAGCGACAGGCGGTAGGTCAGATCGCCGCGACCAAGGGCTCCGGCAGGGTCTGGCGTGGCTGGCCTTCCAGGCGCCGCGCCAGGGCGCCGAGGTCGATCAGGGTCGCCTGGCGACTGTTGCCCGGAGCCCCTACCCCTACCCAGCTCTGCGCCCGCTGCGCCGGCACCGCGCCGCCCTCCCCGGGCAGTTGCCAGCTGCGCGTCAGGGCATCGGCGCGCAATTCGGTAAAGGCCTCGATGGCTTCCACCCGCTGCACCACGAAGCCCAGGCGCTGGCGCTGCCCCTCCACCACGATCACCTGATCGCCGGGGCCGGGCGCGACCGCCACCGCGCCGGCGAGGGTGCGCAGGCACACCAGGGTGATCTGCTGGCCGCGGACCTCCATCACCCCCAGCAGCCGCGGATCCCGCTGACCGAGGCGCAGGAAGTGCGCCGGCAGCGGCAGGACCTCGGCCACCTGCTCCAGCGGTACGGCGAACAGCAGTTCGGCGAGAAAGGTCAGGCACGGCTGACGTCGCACCTGGCGGCGCTCTTCGCGCAACAGGTCGCGATCGGTGCGATAGATCCGCGCATAGGCGACCGCCGCCTCCTGGCACCCCAGGGCCAGGTGATCGATCACGATCGCCGCCTCGCCATCAGCGGCGCTGAATACCCCACGCAACAGCCCCGGCTGCTCCAGGCCAAAGCCCAGCAGTGGCGCGCATTGCGCCGGATCCCGGCGCCACATGCCGAGCAGCCGCTGGAAGCCGAAGGCGACCCGATACTGACCCTGGTCGCCCGCCGCCAGCACCAGCAGCTGCTCATGGTGACCGTTCGCCGGCGTGGCCAGGCCGAGCAGCTCGGACAGCTCCAGCACCGGCAGGGCCTGGCCCCGCAGCTGCACCTGGTGGCGACAGCTGTCGCTGGCGAATTCGCTGGGGGTCAGTTGCGGTCGATCCACCAGCTCCTGCACCACCGCCGCGTCCAGGCACAGGCGGCGCCCGTCGCACTCGAACAGCAGATAGAGGCGCTCCCCTTCCTTGCCGCGGGCAACCTGCTGCCGCGTCGACGGCACGTCGGCACTGACCTCGAAGCCCGGCAAGGCGGCCAGGGCGTCCAGGTCCAGCAGGTGCACCAGCCGACCGCTGTCCGGGCGCAGGTACACCCGCCCCAGCAGGCGTCCAGGCGCCCCATGCAACCGTACGATGACGTCATCCGCCAGACCGAGGAGATCCACCACGCCATCGATGGCCAGGCCGAAGCGTCCACCGCCCTGGCGGATCACGGCGATCCGCCGCTCGCCCTCGCCCGCCGGCAGCCCCAGCAGGCGATGACCGTCCACCAGCGGCAGCGGCTGGCCGCCCAGCTCGAAGAGGCCGAGCAGCCAGGGCACCGGACTCGGATGAGGGGCCAGGCGCTCCGGCCAGGGCACCACGCGTTCCAGGGCCTGGGCGGACAGGGCGACTTCCAGTTCGCCGATCCGCACGACGCCCTGGATCGCGGTCACGATCGCGCTCCCCCGGTCACCGGCGTGAGCGTGGTGGCCGCGTCCAGCTCCTGGATCAGTTGATTGACCCGCGCCGCATCCTCGAGCTGGGCCGCGGTGGAGCCGTTGATGGCCTCGATGGACTGCTGGGTCTTGCCCACCCCTTCGGCGATCAGGCCAAAGGCCTCGCCCACGCTGCGCGAGATCTCGCTGCCCTGGGCGATGCTCTTGACCGACTCCAGGATCAGCTTGTTGATCTCCTTGGTCGCCTGGGACGACTTCTCGGCCAGCTTGCGCACCTCGTCGGCCACCACCGAGAAGCCCAGTCCGTGTTCGCCGGCGCGGGCCGCCTCGATGGCGGCGTTGAAGGCCAGCATGTTGGTCTGGTTGGCGATGTCGCTGATCACCTGAACGATGTCCTGGATGCCCCCGGCGGTGGTGCCTATGGCCTCCATGGCGTCCAGCGAGCGGCCCAGGGTCAGGGAGCCGCGCTCGGCTTCCTCCAGGGTGCGTCGAGCCATGCGGTTGGCGTCGTCGGTGGTCTCGGCGATCTGGTTGATGGAGCGGGTCAGGGCATGCAGCGAGAGATTCATCTGCTCGATCTTCTGCCGCAGGTGCTGCTCCAGCTCCACCTGGCGCGTGATATCGGTGGCGAACTTCACCACCTTGTGCACCTGACCGTCGGCGTCGAAGATGGGGTTGTAGGTGGCCTGGATCCAGATGCGCTGGCCGAACTTGCTCAGCCGCATGAAGCGTCCGCCAAACACCTCGCCCTGGGCCAGCCGCGCCCAGAACTCGCGGTATTCGCCGGAGGCGACGTGTTCCGCCTCGCAGAAGATGCGGTGATGCTGCCCGCGGATCTCTTCCAGGCGATAACCCAGGGTCGCCAGGAAGTTGCGGTTGGCTTCGAGGATCTTGCCGGTCAGGTCGAATTCGATCACCGCCTGGCCGCGGTCGACGGCCGCCACCTTGCCCGCATAGTCGCTGTTGCGAATCTGGCTCTCGGTGATGTCCACGGCGAACTTCACCACCTTGCACGGCTTGCCGTCGGCGTCGAAGATCGGGTTGTAGGTGGCCTGGATCCAGATCTCCTCGCCCCGGCTGTTGCGTCTCTTGTACACCCCGGCGTCGAATTCGCCCCGCGCCAATTTATCCCAGAACAGCCGGTACTCCGCGGAACGGGCATAGTCGTCGGGACAGAAGATGCGGTGATGCTTGCCCACCACTTCATCGGCCTGGTAACCCAGGGCCAGCAGGAAGTTGCGGTTGGCGGTGATTACCGTGCCGTCGAGGGAGAATTCGGCGATGGCCTGGGAGCGGTCGATGGCCGCCACCTTGCCTTCGTAGTCGCTGTTGCGCAGCTGACTCTCGGTGACGTCGCTGGCGAACTTGACCACCTTGTAGGGCTTGCCCTCGGCATCGAGGATGGGGTTGTAGGTGGCCTGGATCCACACCTGGCGGCCGTCGCTGGCGCGTCTCTTGTACAGCCCGGTATCGAAGTCGCCGCGGCCGAGCTTCTCCCAGAACAGCCGATAGCCCGGCGAGCGGGCGTGCTCGGGTTCGCAGAAGATCCGGTGATGCTTGCCGCGCACCTCGTCCAGGCTGTAACCCATGGCCGACAGGAAATTCTCGTTGGCGGTCAGGATATTGCCGTGCAGATCGAATTCGATCACCGCCTGGGCACGATCGATGGCGGCCATCTTGCCTTCGAACTCCGCGGCCTGCAGTTGCGCATCGGTGACATCGGTGGCGAACTTCACCACCTTGTAGGGCCGACCGTCGCTGTCGAGGATGGGGTTGTAGGTGGCCTGGATCCAGATCGGCCGGCCATCGCGGCGGATGCGCTTGTAGACGCCGGTATCGAAAACGCCCTGCCCCAGGCGATTCCACAGCAGGGCGTATTCCGCCGAACGCGCATAGTCGGCCGGGCACATCAGGCTGTGATGACGCCCGCGCAGCTCGTCCAGCGCATAGCCGGTCATGCCAAGGAAATTGTCGTTGGCCCAGAGCACGTTGCCCTGCAGATCGAATTCGATCACCGCCTGGGAACGATGGATGGCCTCGATCTTGCCCTCGTACTCGACCGCCTGCAGGCGCGCCTCGGTAATGTCGGTGGCGAACTTGATGATGCGCTGCGGGCGCCCTTGCGCATCCAGCAACGGATTGTAGGTGGCGCGGATCCACTTCAGGCTGCCGTCCTTGTGCCTGCGGCGATAGACGCCGCTATGGAATTCGCCGCGCCCCAGCGTTGCCCAGAAGTCCTGATAGTCGTCGCTTTCCGCTACCCCGGGCGGGCAGAACAGCCGGTGATGCCGCCCACTGATCTCCTCGAGACGATAGCCGAAGGTCTCCAGGAAGTTGTCGTTGGCGTGCAGCACATTGCCCTGCAGATCGAATTCGATCACCGCCAGGGAGCGGTCCAGCGCCTGGCGCAGCACGTGATAGGCAGAGGCATCGTCAACAGCGGCGAATTCGGCAGTGGCGGAGGACATGGGACAGCTCCAGGAAAGGACTCGGCGATCAGGTTATCGGCAATCGCGATAACAGTTTTAATACCGCCTATCCTAGAGATGTTTTGCACTAGCGGATCGCCAGTAGTCGTCCGATGAACGACCTTAAGTTTTCCATCTAGGTTCAGACCACCAGCTTGGTGCCTATGACCAGCAGCATGACCGCCAGGCAGGGCCGCAGGACAGCGTCCGGTACCCGTCCGGAGAGATGACTGCCCAGGAAGATGCCCGGCAGCGAACCCAGCAACAGAAAGCCCAGGACATGCCAGTCTAGATTGCCCAGGCCGGCGTGTCCCAGCCCTGCCACCAGTGTCAGGGGGACCGCATGGGCGATCTCGGTGCCGACCAGACGCCGCGTCGCCATCAGCGGATAGAGCAGAAAGAGCGCCACCGTACCCAGGGCACCCGCGCCGATGGAGGTCAGGGTCACCATGAAGCCCAGTACCGCGCCGGTCAGGACCGTCAGGGCATTGAGCCGCCCAGCGCTCAGGTGGAATCTGTCGCCGGCATGGCGGCTGGCAAAGACGAAAATCTGCTTTTTGAACAGGATGGCCAGGGCCGTCAGCAGCAACACGATGCCGAGGGCATGCTTGATCAGTGTATTGGTCGCCTGCTGATCACCGGGTAGCAGGGCCAGGGCGAGCAGCGTCAGGGCCGCCGCGGGCACGCTGCCGGCGGCCAGCCAACCGGTCACCTTCCAGTCGATGTTGCTATTGCGCTGGTGGACGAAGACGCCGCCCGCCTTGGTGATGGCGGCATAGAGCAGATCGGTCCCCACCGCTGCGGCCGGATTGATCCCGAACCAGAGCAGGATGGGCGTCATCAGCGAGCCACCGCCCACCCCTGTCATGCCGACGATGAAGCCAACCACCAGCCCCGCGACCACGAAGCCCATCGACCCTACTTCCATTACAGCCCCAATTGCCGTTGTCGGCTCATCTTGCGGCCGCACAGGATAACCACTCAGGTTATGCCGACCTATATGAAAAGAGTCTTTGCTTATAACCGAAAACGCTAAACCAGGGGATCATCGGTCCTGGTGGGCATTCAGATAGGCCGCCACCTCGTCGTCGCCATAGCCGGCGCGCCGCGCATGGGTTTCGATGGCGGCGCGACAGGCAGGGTCGGTGATGGTCGCTGGCAGGGTGGACCCGCACGGCGTCAGGGCCGCCTGGGCCAGGAAGCTCGCGAGATCCTGCTTGTGTTCGTCGGCGACGGGATGGGTACCCGTGGTGGGTGCATGGGCCGCTACCGGCGGCGTGGTGGTGGCCACCACGGCCGGCTCGCTGCCGGTCGAGTCGCTGCGATGGGTAGTGGCCACCGCGGCGATCACCAGCAGGCCGAAACCTGCGGTCAGCACCAGCAACTTGCGCGTCGAATTCCCGCTCATGATCTGTTCTTCCCTCTATAAAGCTGACATCTCGGACCTGAAAACGACATGAGCTGCCGAAAGTCCGACTTTTGACCAATCAAGTCAGACAATATTTTTCCCACCTGTGTTCAGTCGAAGCTCCCCCATGCCACACTCCGAAGCGTCAGGAGATAGGAGCGGCTCATGCAGCAGAAGGATTTCATCGGGCCCCGCCTGCGCCAGCTCAGTGCGGATCTCTCGCTCGCCGATCGGCTGGCGGAGAGCGCCCAGGTCGATCTCAACGCCGATCTCAAGCGCCGGGTTCGCGAAGACCTGGAACAGGCGCTGCGCGAAGTGGGTCAGCTCAGCGAAGAACAGACGCTCTGGCTGAACTGGGCGAACAGCTAGCCTTGATGCGACCGGTGTCGTCGCGCTGTAACGCGCGGTTGCTATCTGTAGCGGCATCTACCTTCTGGAGCCCAGCATGAAAGCGGAATACGAAATCAGTGATGACATCGCCCAGTTCGTGGGCGGCGCCTTGATCAGCCTGGTCCTGATCAGTGGCGGAGCCCTCGGCGGCGCCTTCTTCCTGCTGACCTCAACACTCAACTGACCGTTGGTCGCCACCTCCCGCCTGACCCGCCCCGGGGCGCGGCCGTCCTTGACCGGCCGCGTGGCCAGCGGCGCCGCCGCCACTCGTCCGGGCTCTCCAGGCATCTTGCATTACCCGCCCAGCGCATTATCTTGAAGGTGCCAATAACAATTAGTGCATACGGCAAGAGGTCGGATCATGCGAACCCAATTGACCCGCTCGATCACCCTGTTCGACAGCGCCATCGATCAGTCCGCCACGGCAGGCTCGCCGCCGCCCGTGTGCCACAGGCGCACAGCGCAACGCTGGACCCGGGCCCTGCTGTTCGGCACCTCGCTGGCCTTCGCCCTCTGCGCGCCGCTGCTGCGGCATCTGCACTGAGGTCCGGCGCCGGCGCTAGCGATCCTCTGGCCGCCCGCTAAATCGCGGGCACAAAAAAACCGGCACTGGGCCGGTCTTTTGCTGTGCATCTTGATTGGTGCGGACGGAGAGACTCGAACTCTCACACCTTGCGGCGCCAGAACCTAAATCTGGTGTGTCTACCAATTCCACCACGTCCGCGAGACGCTTGAAACACGAACGCCAGACACAAGGTCTGGCGTTCGCTAAATATGGGGTGGACGATGGGAATCGAACCCACGACACCAGGAGCCACAATCCTGTGCTCTACCAACTGAGCTACGCCCACCATATCTTACCTGCTTGCCGTCGCCGAACCGCCAATGGCGCGCCCGGCAGGACTCGAACCTGCGACCATCCGCTTAGAAGGCGGATGCTCTATCCAGCTGAGCTACGGGCGCCTGTTACGGCAGCTGCCCTAGCAGAGACTTCCTTGGTGAGAAGCCTCTTGCCTGGCCCTTGTCAGTGACTTGGGCTGTGCTCGGCAAGCGGGGCGAATGTTATAAAGCTCGCGCAGGTCCGTCAACTAATTTTTTAAAAATTTTTAAGCAGAAGAATGAGTTAGCCGCCGCAGAGGCTTCTCTGTTGCGAGCGGGCCCGTCCATGCGAAAATAGCCGACCCTTTTCCGTCACCACCAGAAATCGCCCATGACCGCCCAACTGATCGACGGCAAGTCCATTGCCGCCCGCCTGCGCCAGGATATTGCCCAGCGAGTCTCTCAACGTCGTAGCGCCGGACTGCGCGCCCCTGGCCTCGCCGTCATCCTGGTCGGCGACGATCCCGCCTCGCGCGTCTATGTGGCGCACAAGCGCAAGGACTGCGAAGAGGTCGGTTTCGACTCCTATGCCCATGACCTGCCGGCCACTACCAGCCAGGCCGAGCTGGAAGCCCTGATCGATCGTCTGAATGACGACACCGGCGTCGACGGCATCCTGCTGCAACTGCCCCTCCCCGCCCACCTGGACGCCACCGGGTTGCTGGAGCGCATCCGCACCGACAAGGACGTGGACGGCTTCCACCCCTACAATTTGGGCCGGCTGGCGCAGCGCAATCCCCAGCTGCGTCCCTGCACGCCCAAGGGCATCATGACCCTGCTGCACAGCACCGGCGTCGACCTCTATGGTCTGGATGCGGTGGTCGTCGGCGCCTCCAATATCGTCGGCCGCCCCATGGCGCTGGAATTGCTGCTGGCCGGCTGCACCACCACCGTGACCCACAGGTTCACCCGCTCCCTCGAGCACCATGTCAGCCAGGCCGACTTGGTGGTGGTCGCCGTGGGCAAGCCCGGACTGGTCAAGGGTGAATGGATCAAGCCCGGCGCCATCGTCATCGACGTCGGCATCAATCGTCAGGCCGATGGCCGCCTGGTCGGCGACGTCGAATACGAAAGCGCCTGCGAACGCGCCAGCTGGATCACCCCGGTCCCGGGTGGCGTCGGCCCCATGACGCGGGCCTGCCTGCTGGAGAACACGCTGTACGCGGCCGAGCAGCTGCACAGCTAGCAAAACGGGCCCCGCGGGGCCCGTTCTTCATTCGGCCAACCCTCAGGGCAGCCAGGACTTCACGCGATCCGGATGGGCAGCGATCCAGGCCTTGGCCGCTTCTTCCGGCTTCTTGCCTTCTTCCACGGCCAGCATCACCTCGTTCACCTCACCCGGCTGCCAGGCGAATTTCTTCAGGAAATCCCAGACCGGCTTGGCCTTGGCTTCGAGGGCCGGGTTGGCCACGGTGTCCACATGCTCGGAGCCACCGAACACGCCCTTGGGATCTTCGAGGAACTTGAGCTTCCACTTGGCGAACATCCAGTGCGGTACCCAGCCCGTCACCACGACCGGCTTCTGGTCCTTTTCCGCCCGGGTCAGCTCGGCGATCATGCCGCTGCCCGAACTGGCCACCAGCTTGTAGTCCAGGCCGTAATCCTTGATCGCCTGGTCGGCCTTGAGCATGACCCCGGCACCGGCGTCGATACCGACGATCCGGCCGCCGAAGTCGGCCTTCTGCGCCTGCAGATCGGCGATGCTGTTGGCCTTGACGTACTCCGGCACGATCAGACCGATCTTGGCATCGGGGGTATTGACGTTCAGATCGACCACCTGGTCCTTCATCTTCTCGTAGTAGGCGCCGTGAGTGACCGGCAACCAGGCGGAGAGCATGGCGTCGAGCTTGCCGCGCGCGACCCCCTGCCACATGATGCCGGCGGCGACCGGCATGAGCTTGACCTCATAGCCCAGATTCTGGCGGATCACTTCAGCTGCGGTATGGGTCGTGGCCACGCTATCGGCCCAGCCATCGACATAGCCGATGGTGATTTCCGGCTTGGCCGCCTGGGCCAGGCTCATGGCCGAGGTCAGCGCAACACCGAGTCCTATTCCCAACAGTTTCTTCACCATGCTCATGCAGCAGTCCTCTCGCTATGGAAGTCGGGCGGTTGCCCCACCCCCATCATTCGGGCAATGCAAGATGGCCACTACCGCCTGGACGACGCATAACGACCGGTTAGCGACAAGAGCTGCACTTTTCGCGACATCCGATGTCGCTTGACGCAGCCCGTCGACCGCTCTGTAATCGACGCCTCGCAGAAACCTTCGCTCGCCGATGCAACCTATCGGCGAGTCGTTGTCTTACCTACGCTCTCAAGCCCTCTGAAAGGACTCTGTCCATGCGTCTTCCGTTGCGCGTCGCCGCCCTGCTGGGCGCGCTGTTTTCCGGCCTCTGGGGTACCGCGCACGCGGCCGCCGAAGTGGATGCCGCCACCTATGGCTATCCACTGGTCAATCCTTTCGAAGCCACCATCGTCACCACGCCGGAAAAATTCCGCCCCGAGCTGCCGCCCGAAAGCACCATCGACCAGGATGACTACAGTCTCAACCTGCGTCCGGAGCGGGAATACCAGCTGCCCGGCAACTTCTGGCCGGTGAAGAAATTCCACTACCGCCTCGCCCGCCAGGACCATCCGGCGCCGCTGATCTTCCTGATCGCCGGCACCGGGGCCAACTATTCCTCCAGCACCCAGGAATACCTCAAGCGGCTGTATTACGCGGCCGGCTACCACGTGGTGCAGCTGTCCTCGCCCACCAGCTGGGACTTCATGGTGTCGGTGTCGCGTACGGCCACCCCGGGCTACACCCCGCACGATGCCGAGGACCTCTATCGGGCCATGCAGGCGGTGCGCGCCCAGCATCCCAAGCTGCCGGTCACCGACTACTACCTGACCGGCTACAGCCTGGGTGGCCTGGACGCCGCCTTCGTGTCCTACCTGGACGAGAGCCAGCGCAGCTTCAACTTCAAGAAGGTGCTGATGGTCAATCCGCCGGTCAATCTGCTGACCTCGGTACGCAACCTGGATCGCCTGGTGCAGACCGAGGTGAAGGGCGTCACCAACAACCGCACCTTCTACGAGCTGATCCTGTCCAAGCTGACCCGCTACTTCCAGGAAAAGGGCTACGTCGACTTCAACGACGCCGTGGTGCGCGACTTCCAGCGCTCGCCGGAGCGGCTGAGCAACGAAGAACTGGCCATGCTGATCGGCTCGTCCTTCCGCTTCTCGGCAGCCGACATCGCCTTTACCTCCGACCTGATCAACCGCCGCGGCCTGATCACCCCGCCGACCTACCCGATCAGCGAGGGCACCAGCCTGACGCGCTTCTTCGCCCGTTCGCTGCAGTGCGATTTCGACTGCTACATGACCGAGCAGGTGATGCCGTTCTGGCAGAAGAACTTCAAGGGGCAGAACCTCGACGATCTGGCGCGCAAGTCCAGCCTCACCGCGCTGGAGGACTATCTGAAGAGCAGCCCGAAGATCGGCGTCATGCACAATGCCGACGACATCATCCTCGGCCCGGGCGACCTCGGTTTCCTGCGCAAGACCTTTGGCGATCGCTTGACCGTCTATCCCCACGGCGGCCATTGCGGCAATCTCAACTACCGCGTCAACGCGAACGCCATGCTGGAGTTCTTCGCCCGTGGTTAAGTCCCTTCTCGCTCTTCTCCTGATGGCCAGTGCCTCGGTATTCGCTGCCGAATCGAGCCCGCCGCCCTCCTCCTCCCTGACCATCGGCTCGGACACCATGCCGGCCGCGCCCGTGGGCGCCGACGGCTTCAGCAATCCGCTGTCGACCCTCAAGTACAACCCGGGGCTGGACCAGCGCGAATTCGAACGGGCGTCACTGGTGGCGCTGGACGTCTACGACCCCTTCGAATCCTGGAACCGCCACGTCTACCACTTCAACTATCGGCTGGACGAGTGGGTCCTGCTGCCGGTGGTCAATGGCTATCGCTATATCACCCCGCGCTTCGTCCGCTCGGGCGTGAGCAACTTCTTCAGCAACCTGGGCGACGTCAACAACCTGCTCAACAGCCTGCTGCAGTTCAAGGGCCGCCGCGCCCTGGACACCACCGGCCGGCTGCTGCTCAACACCACCGTGGGGGTGTTCGGCCTGTGGGATCCGGCGACCCGCGTCGGGCTGATCAAGCAGCCGGAAGACTTCGGCCAGACCCTGGGCTTCTATGGCGTGGGTGACGGTCCCTTCCTGATGCTGCCGATCCTCGGCCCGTCCAACCTGCGCGACACCGGTGGCCTGGCGGTGGACTTCGCCGCCGAGGCGCAGATCAACTTCCTCAACGTCAGCGACGAGAGCAGTCGTCATCCGGAGATCATGGTGCTGCGCGGCATCAACCTCAGGTACGTGACCGACATGAGATACGGCCAGCTCAACTCGCCCTTCGAGTACGAGAAGATCCGCTACTTCTACACCAAGGCGCGGGAACTGCAGATCGCCGAATAAGGCCTAGGCGCCGGCGAGAAAGGCCCGCAGCTCCGGTAGGCGGGCCTGGGCATCGGCCCGTCCCAGCGCCATGAGTTCCTGGCAATAGGCCGCCTCGAACAGCAGATAGCTGAGCAGTGCACTGCCCGAAGGCCGGTTCACCCCGACGCCGCGCAGCAACTGCCGCAAGGCCGGCGGCAGGCGCTTGCGATGGTGGGTGGCGATATCCGCCAGCGGCTGGCTGGGCGAGATCACCAGCATCTCCACGGGACGGCAGAACCGTCCGCTGACCGGATCCCCCGCCGGCAGCGCACTGCTCAGCAGATTGAGACGCCGCAGGGTTTCGGTGTCGCTGTCCAGGGCATCGACGAAGGTGCTGTTGAGCAGGTGGCCGCCGATCTGCGCCACCGTCGGCGGCCGACCCTGCAGGCCGTGCTCGTGCCCCCCGGGCGCGCCGAGCCCTATGACCAGGATGCGATCCGCCCCCAGATGCAGCGCCGGACTGATGGGCGCCGTCTGCCGCACCGACCCATCGCCCAGGTATTCACGCCCCACCTTCACCGGCGGAAAGAACAGCGGAATGGCCGTGCTGGCGAGCAGGTGGTCAACCGCCAGCCGAGCCGGAACTCCGACGCGCCGGTGGCGAAACCAGGGATCCAGGGCGCCATGACTCTGGTAGAAGGTCATCGCCTGGCCCGAGGCGTAACCGAACGCCGTGACTGCCACGGCGCGCAGGGCGCGCTGGCGCAAGGCGGCGGTGATGCCGGAGAAATCCAGCTCGCGGCTGAGCAGGGCTCGCAGCGGGGCGTTGTCGAGCAGGGCCAGGGGTTCCTGGCGCCAGGCGCCGAACAGCGTCTGCAGCCCGAAGCGCGCAGCCTGGCGGGTCGCCCCGGCCCAGTCGCTGCGATAGATCATCGCCGTGTCCAGCCCTGCCCAGACCGCCGCCAGGCGATCCACCGCGCGGCCGAAATCCAGGGCGCCACAGCCCAGCACGGCGGCGTTCAGCGCCCCCGCCGAGGTACCGACGAGAATCGGAAAGGGATTGTCGGAACGGACCGCCAGGGTGTCCGCCACCACCTGCAGCACCCCGACCTGATAGGCGGCCCGCGCGCCACCGCCGGCCAGTATCAGCCCCGTGCGCCCTTCGCCGCCCAGACTCATCTAGCGTTTCTTCTTCGGATAGAGCTTGGGCTCACCGGCCGGGCGGGTCTTGAAGCGCCGGTGGGCCCAGAGGTACTGCTCGGGCAACTGGCTGACGCAGTGCTCCACCCACTGGTTGATGCGCAGGCAGTCGGCTTCCTCGCTGTCGCCAGGGAAGTCGGCCAGCGGCGGATGGACCACCAGGCGATAACCCGAACCATCCGCCAGGCGTTCCTGGGTGAAGGGCAGCACCCTGGCCCGCCCCAGACGGGCGAACTTGGTGGTGGCCGTCACCGTCGCCGCCTGGATGCCGAACAGCGGCACGAAGAGGCTCTGCTTGGCGCCGTAGTCCTGATCCGGCGCGTACCAGATGGCACGACCGGCGCGCAGCACCTTGAGCATGGCGCGCACGTCCTCGCGCTCGATGGCGGTGGCGTCCAGGTTGTGGCGCTCGCGACCACGGCGCTGGATGAAGTCGAACACCGGATTCTTGTGCTGGCGGTACATGCCATCGATGGTGTGCCGCTGACCGAGCAGCGCCGCACCGATTTCCAGGGTGGTGAAATGCAGCGCCATGAGGATCACGCCCTGCCCGTCGCGCTGGGCGGCCTGCAGGTGCTCGAGGCCTTCGATGTGGGCCAGCCGGGCCAGGCGCTGCCGCGGCCACCACCAGCTCATGGCCATCTCCAGCAGGGCCATGGCGCTGCTGGCGAAGTTGCGCCTGAGCAACAGGTCACGCGCCTGTTCGTCGAGCTGGGGAAAGCAGAGTTCCAGATTGCGGCGGGCGATGGCTCGGCGCTGCCCGGCGACGTGATAGAAGATCCAGCCGAGTCCCCGGGCCAGACGCAGCAGCACGGCGTAGGGCAGTTGCACCAGCAGCCAGAGCAGACCGAGCCCTAGCCAGAGCGGCCAATAACGTGGATTGAGAAAGGCGAGGCGGAAAGACGGCCGCTCCATCGGAACTCCTGCATGAAAAAGTCGCGCCATTCTACAGGCCTCGCGCAGATTTCCCGTAGCCTTCACAGTCACGGCCCCCCGCACCCGGTGAGGGTTGCGACACGCGGGGCATCCCGCTATAAGTCCCGCCATCCAAGCACAAGTACCCACCATGACCGCAGCCGATCCTTCCGAAAGCGACTCCGTCTTCCAGCTCAAGGGCAACATGCTCGCCGTGACCGTGCTGGAGCTTCTCCGCAACGACCTGGGGCGCCTGGACCGGCAACTGGCCCAGAAGGTCGCCCAGGCCCCCAACTTCTTCCAGGAAACGCCGCTGGTGCTGGGCCTGGACAAGCTTGCCGAGGATGCCGGCCCGCTCGACCTGGGCGCCCTCCTCGATCTCTGCCGCCGCCACGGTCTGCGCACCCTGGCCCTGCGTGCCAGCCGCAGCGGGGACCTGGCCGCCGCCAACGACTACGACCTGCCGATCCTGCCGCCCAGCTCCGGTGGCCGCGAGCGCCAGGTCGAGCCGCGCGATCGCGAACCGGTGAAGCCGGCGGAACCGCCCAAACCGGTCGTACCGCCCGCCCCGCCGATCAATCCGACCAAGATCATCACCGCACCGGTGCGCGGCGGCGTGCAGCTCTATGCCCCGGCCGGTGATCTGGTGGTGCTGGCACCGGTCAGCCCGGGCGCCGAACTGCTCGCCGACGGCAACATCCATGTCTATGGACCCATGCGCGGCCGCGCGCTGGCCGGCGTCAAAGGTGATACTAAAGCGCGGATTTTCTGCCAGCAGCTGACCGCGGAACTGCTTTCCATCGCCGGCCAGTACAAGGTCGCCGAAGACCTGCGACGCCATCCACAATGGGGCAATCCGGTGCAGGTCAGCCTGGTGGGAGATGTGTTGAACATCACCCGTCTTTAACGGATACTTCCGCGAATTTTTCGCACTTGGCGCCTAAGCCGCCAACGGCAACACGAAGCGCGACACTGCCTGCAATCTCGTCACCGAGGGCACCGAGTCGCTTCAGTTATTACTTTCGATCAAGGTGAATCAGTTTGGCCAAAGTACTCGTAGTCACCTCCGGCAAGGGCGGCGTCGGCAAGACCACCAGCAGCGCCGCCATCGGTACCGGTCTCGCCCTGCGCGGCCACAAGACCGTCATCGTCGACTTCGACGTCGGCCTGCGTAACCTCGACCTGATCATGGGCTGCGAGCGCCGCGTGGTGTACGACTTCGTCAACGTGATCAACAACGAAGCCACCCTGAGCCAGGCCCTGATCAAGGACAAGCGTCTCGAGAACCTGTTCGTGCTGGCCGCCAGCCAGACCCGTGACAAGGACGCCCTGACCCAGGATGGCGTCGAGCGTGTGATCAATGAACTCAAGCAGACCTTCGATTTCATCGTCTGCGATTCCCCCGCCGGCATCGAGAAGGGCGCCCACCTGGCGATGTACTTCGCAGACGAGGCCATCGTGGTGACCAACCCCGAAGTCTCCTCGGTCCGCGACTCCGACCGCATGCTCGGCCTGCTGGCCAGCAAGTCGCGGCGCGCGGAAAAGGGCGAGGAAGCCATCAAGGAACACCTGCTGCTGACCCGCTACAACCCCGAGCGCGTGACCAAGGGCGAAATGCTCGGCGTCGAGGACGTGGAAGAGATCCTGTCCATTCGCCTGCTGGGCGTGATCCCCGAATCCCAGGCGGTGCTCAAGGCGTCGAACCAGGGTATTCCGGTGATTCTCGACGAACAGAGCGACGCCGGTCAGGCCTACAGTGATACCGTGGAGCGACTGCTCGGCAAGGAAGTGGCCTATCGCTTCCTCGACGTGAAGAAGAAAGGCTTCCTGCAACGTCTGTTCGGGGGTGGTGGCGAATGAGCATCTTCGACTTCTTTCGCGATCGGAAGAAGCAGAACAGCGCTTCGATAGCCAAGGAGCGGCTGCAGATCATCGTGGCCCACGAACGCGGGCGCCACGAGCAGCCGGACTATCTGCCGCAACTGCAGAAGGACCTGCTGGAAGTGATCCGCAAGTACGTGCCCATCGAGCAGGACCAGATCCAGGTCGAACTGGAAAACCAGGGCAGCTGCTCGATCCTCGAACTCAACATCACCCTGCCCGACCGCTAAGGCGCGTCTTGCAGGACAGCGGCGGCCCCAGGGCCGCCGTTGGCGTTTAAGCCATGTCGAATCCGCTGCGCCCGTCAGGCGCGGGCCGGCTTCGCAAGCAGGCCCCCAGGAAGCCCATGCCCCTCTCCAACATCCGCATCATTCACCAAGACGACGCCCTGCTGGTGGTCGACAAGCCCACCCTGCTGCTGTCGGTCCCCGGTCGCGCCGAAGACAACCGTGACTGCCTGGTGACCCGCCTGCAGGAAAACGGCTATCCGGAGGCCCGCATCGTCCACCGCCTGGACTGGGAGACCTCCGGGGTCATCGTGCTGGCGCGGGATGCCGACAGCCACCGCGAGCTGTCCCGGCAATTCCATGACCGGGAAACGGAAAAGGCCTATAGCGCCCTCTGCTGGGGCGAGCCGGAGGCCAACAGCGGTCGCATCGAATTGCCGCTGCGCTACGACCCGCCGACCAAGCCGCGCCACGTGGTGGATCACGAACTGGGGCGCCATGCCCTGACCTTCTGGCAGGTGCTGGAGCGTCACGGTCACTACAGCCGGGTGGAACTCACCCCCATCACCGGCCGTTCCCACCAGTTGCGCGTCCATATGCTGAGCATCGGTCATCCGCTGCTGGGCGATCAGCTCTATGCCCAGGGCGAGGCGCTGGCGCTCCGGCCCCGCCTCTGCCTCCACGCCAGCCTGCTGACGCTGACCCATCCCGTCTCGGGCGAGCGGATGAGCTTTACCAGTCCCGCGCCTTTCTGATCCTTCGCTGGCCTACTGAGGCACTCGACCGGAGGAACGCCGCTTGTCGCACTGGACGTCCTACTACACCGCCACCGCCGCAGGCGGTCCGCGTGAGACCTTGCTGCAGGCGCTCTCGTCCTGGTCGAGTCCGCCAGGCTTGGCGCTGGACCTGGGCTGTGGCACCGGTCGCGACACCCTGGTGCTGCTGGAGCAGGGCTGGCAGGTGCTGGCCCTGGATGCCGAGCCCGAGGCCCTGAGCGCGCTGCGCGAGCGCACGCCGGCCCTGCTGCAGGGGCGCCTGGAAACCCGCCAGGCCCGCTTCGAGACGGTCACCCTCCCCCGCTGCGACCTCCTCAATTCCAGCTTCGCCCTGCCCTTCTGTGAACCGGCCCATTCCCCCACGCTGTGGAACGGGATCACGGCGGCGGTCCGTCCGGGTGGTCTGTTCTGTGGCCAGCTCTTCGGCGAGCGGGACAGCTGGGCCAGCAAGGGCGTGACGGTAGTCGACGCCGCGGCCCTGCGGCGGTTTCTCCAGGACTGGGACGTCCTCCTGCACCGGGAAGAGGAAGAGGAAGGCCATACCGCGGTCGGGCGGCCCAAGCACTGGCACATCCACCACTTGGTGCTGCAACGCCGCTGAGCATGGCGGTGCCGCCGGACCCGGCGCTACGCTCGACTCCCCCGGGTCCAGAACCTAGACTGGACACCTTGTCGTCCGGAGTCGTCCATGCGTACCGATCAGATCCAAGGCCTCATCGATTTCCTCGCCAGTTCCCCCACCCCCTTCCATGCCACCGCCACCCTCGCCCGCCGTCTCGAAGCTGCCGGCTACCAGCGTCTGGACGAGCGCGAGAGCTGGTCCGTGCAGCCGGGTGGCCGCTACTACGTCACCCGCAACGATTCCTCGCTGATCGCCGTACGCCTGGGCGCCCAACCCCTGGAGCGCGGTCTGCGCCTGGTCGGCGCCCATACCGACAGCCCCTGCCTCAAGGTCAAGCCGCAGCCGGAGCTGCAGCGGCAGGGCTTCTGGCAACTGGGCGTCGAGGTCTACGGCGGCATGCTGATGGCGCCCTGGTTCGACCGCGACCTGTCCCTGGCGGGCCGGGTGACCTTTCGCGCCGGTGGCCGGGTGCAGAGTCGACTGATCGACTTCCGCAAGCCGCTGGCGATCATTCCCAACCTGGCCATCCACCTCAATCGCGAAGCCAACCAGGGCTGGGCCATCAATGCCCAGAACGAATTGCCGCCGATCCTGGCCCAGGTGCCGGCCGGCGAGCGGCGCGACTTTCGCGCCCTGCTGGCCACCCGCCTGCAACAGGAGCACGGCCTCGACGACGCCGAGGTGCTGGATTTCGAACTGAGCTTCTATGACGTCCAGCCCGCTGCCCTGGTCGGCCTCGAAGACGATTTCATCGCCGCCGCGCGCCTGGATAATCTGCTGTCCTGCTATGCCGGTCTGGAAGCCCTGCTGGCCGACGAGGGCGACGAAAACGCCGTACTGGTCTGCACCGATCACGAGGAAGTGGGCTCCACCTCCTGCTGCGGCGCCGACGGTCCCTTCCTCGAA
The DNA here is from genome assembly GCF_003057735.2 of Pseudomonas sp. RIT411. Classification (NCBI taxonomy): domain Bacteria; kingdom Pseudomonadati; phylum Pseudomonadota; class Gammaproteobacteria; order Pseudomonadales; family Pseudomonadaceae; genus Pseudomonas; species Pseudomonas sp. RIT411. Next base: position 218,458 of record NZ_QBIZ02000006.1, on the reverse strand, counting down.
CAGGTGCTGCAGCGCCTGCTGCCCGCCGGAGATGCCTTTACCCGCACCCTGCAGCGCTCGCTGCTGATCTCGGCTGACAACGCCCATGGCGTGCACCCCAACTATGCCGACAAGCACGATGGCAACCACGGCCCGAAACTGAACGCCGGACCGGTCATCAAGGTGAATGCCAACCAGCGCTATGCCACCAGCAGCGAGACCGCGGCCTTCTTCCGCGATCTCTGCCAGCGCGAAGGGGTGCCGGTGCAGAGTTTCGTGGTGCGCAGCGACATGGGTTGCGGCTCCACCATCGGGCCCATCACCGCCGGACAGCTGGGCGTGCGCACCGTGGACATCGGTCTGCCCACCTTCGCCATGCACTCCATCCGCGAATTGGCCGGCAGCCACGACCTGGGCCATCTGATCAAGGTGCTGACGGCCTTCTATTCGAGCAGCGAACTGCCGCTCTGATGCCGGTCTAGTCCGGTACCTCGACCCTGACCTGGATGGCGTCATGCCGCCAGAATTCCAGGTCGCAGTCGATCAGGCGTCCCTGCTGGTCGTGGTTGATGCGGGTGATGTGCAGCGCCGGACTGCCCTGGGCCACCCGCAGCGCCTGGGCCGCTTCCGGTAGCAGCGCCGTCGGCAGGATCTCGAAGCGCACCTCGCCGTAGCGGATATCGTAGCGGTCGCGATACAGCTCGGTGAGAGAGCGCTGCAGGTCGTGCTCCAGCAGGCCCGGGAAATAGGCGGCATTGAGGTAGTGCTCGACATAGAGCACCAGTCGGCCATCCACGCGGCGGACCCGGCGGATCTGATAGACGCTGGACAGCGCCGGCAACTCCAGCAGGCGGCAGATCTCCGCCGAGGCCAGCATCTGCCGCGCCGCCAGGACCTCGGTAGCCGGTCGGCGACCCTGGGCTTCCACCATGGCATGGAAATGGGTCCGCGCCAGGGGGTTGTAGGCCAGGCGCGGTGGGGCGACGAACCAGCCGCGGCGTTCCTCGCGATAGATCAGCCCCAGGGCCTCCAGCTGCAGCAGGGCTTCGCGCAGGGTGATGCGGGTGGTGGCGAAGAGTTCGCTCAGCTGGCGCTCGGACGGCAGGCGCTCCATGGCCGGCAGCAGACCGTGGGCGATCTGCTCCTGCAGGGCCTGGCGGATGGCGCCGGCACCTGGCGCACTTCTTTGGACTAGACCAGTTTCAGATTGGTGCACCCGTAACGCCTCGACTAGGGTTTGGTTGGAGACTAAGACGGCCAGATGACCGCTTGGTGACGACTGCAGCGCCCGTGCCAGCAGAGAACCTGGGCGGATTGCCATCAAATCGTCATACCCCGGTCCTAGATTGGCCTGTGTCTTGCTGACCTAGACCAAGCCCTAATCCCTGGAGCGCCCGTATGACCCGTCTGCTTGCTTCCCTGTTGGCCACAGCCGTTGCGGTACAGGCCGGTACCGCCTTCGCCAATACCGTCGATCTCAAAGCCCTCGAAGCCGCCGCCCGCAAGGAAGGCGAGGTGAACAGCGTCGGCATGCCCGATACCTGGGCGAACTGGAAAGGCACCTGGCAGGACCTTGAGCAGAAGTACGGACTCAAGCACCAGGATACCGACATGAGCTCCGCCCAGGAGATCGCCAAGTTCGCCGCCGAAGGCGAGAACGCCTCCGCCGACATCGGTGACGTCGGTGCTTCCTTCGGCCCCATCGCCGTGCAGAAGGGCGTTACCCAGCCCTACAAACCCAGCACCTGGGACCAGGTCCCGAGCTGGGCCAAGGACAGCGACGGTCACTGGGCCCTGGCCTACACCGGGACCATCGCCTTCATCGTCAACAAGCAGACCGTCAAGGACGTTCCCCATTCCTGGGCCGACCTGCTCAAGGGCAACTACAAGGTCACCATCGGCGATGTCAGCGCGGCCTCCCAGGCGGTGAGCGGCGTGCTGGCGGCGGCCTATGCCAACGGGGGCGACGAAAAGAACATCAAGCCGGCGCTGGATTTCTTCGCCAAGCTGGCCAAGCAGGGCCGCCTGGCCTTCACCAACCCGGTGGTGGCCAACCTCGAGAAGGGTGAAGTGGAAGTCGGCGTGGTCTGGGACTTCAATGCCCTCAACTATCGCGACCAGATCGATCGATCGCGCTTCGAGGTGCTGATCCCCTCCGATGGCTCGGTGACCTCCGGCTACACCACCATCATCAACAAGTACGCCAAGCACCCCAACGCCGCCAAGCTGGCCCGCGAGTACATCTTCTCCGACGCCGGCCAGATCAACCTGGCCCAGGGCTATGCCCGACCGATCCGCGCGGAGCACCTGACCCTGCCGGCCGATGTCCAGGCCAAGCTGCTGCCCCAGGCGCAATACGCCAAGGCCCGTCCCATTGCCGACGCCAAGGCGTGGGAAGAGACCTCCAAGCGCCTGCCGCGGCTCTGGCAGGAACACGTTCTGATCAACATGCAGCAGTGACATCATGAAGGTCATCCTGGTCGTGCTGGACGGACTCGCCCTGAGGGTCGCCGAACACGGACTCGGCTTCCTCCAGGCGCTCTGCCTGGCCGGCCGGGGTCGCCTCTACCGGCTGGAATGCGAGTTGCCCTCGCTCTCTCGTCCGCTCTACGAATGCCTGCTCACCGGGGTGCCCCCGGTGCGCAGCGGCATCGTCCACAACGGCGTGGACCGGCTGTCCAACCAGACCAGCCTCTTCCACCTGGCCCGGGCCGCCGGCCTCACCACGGCGGCGGCGGCCTATCACTGGGTCAGCGAACTCTACAATCGCAGCCCCTTCGACCGGGCACGGGACAGGCACGTCAGCGACACCGCCCTGCCGATCCAGCACGGCCACTTCTATTACGCCGACCACTATCCGGATTCCCATCTGTTCGACGATGCCGAGCACCTGCGCCTGGCCCATGACCCGGACATCCTGCTGGTGCATCCGATGAACATCGACGATGCCGGTCACCGGCACGGGCTCTCCAGCCCCGAGTACCGCAACGCCGCGCGCCGCGCCGACGGTTTGCTGTCCCACTACCTGCCCGCCTGGCTGGACGCCGGCTACCAGGTGCTGGTGACCGCCGATCACGGCATGAACGACGACCGCAGTCACGGCGGGACGCTGCCGGAAGAACGCGAGGTGCCCCTGTTCGTCTTTGGCGCAGGCTTCTCCCTGGGCGAGGCGACGCCGCTGCAGGTGGAGCTCTGCGGCACCGTCTGCACGCTGCTGGGCCTCGCCCATGACAAGCCCCTGTGTCGGGAGCTGCTGGCATGAAGCGGCCCCGACTCGCCCTGCTGCTGATCCTGCCTTTCCTGCTGGTGTTCGGCGCCTTCCAGCTGGCGCCCCTGGCCTGGATCGCCTTCAACAGCTTCAACTCCAGCGAAAGCGGCTGGGGCCTGGGCAACTACGCCGAAATCCTCGGCTCGCCCTTCTACCTGCAGGCCATCCGCTTCTCCCTGGAGATTTCGCTCTGGTCCAGCGTCTGCGGCCTGCTGATCGCGCTGCTCGGCGCCTATTCGCTGACCCGGGTCGACTCGCGGCTGCGCGGCTTCGTAGTGGCCTTCACCAACATGACCAGCAACTTCGCCGGGGTGCCGCTGGCCTTCGCCTTCATCATCCTGCTGGGGATCAACGGCTGCCTGACCCTGGCGCTCAAGCAATTCGGGCTGATCGAAGGCTTCAACCTCTACACCAAGGGCGGCCTGATCCTCATCTACACCTACTTCCAGATTCCCCTGGGCGTGCTGCTGCTGTTCCCGGCCTTCGAAGCCCTGAAGCAGGACTGGCGCGACGCGGCGGCGCTGCTGGGTGCCGGCACCTGGCAATACTGGCGGCACATCGGCCTGCCGGTGCTCAGTCCGGCGCTGATCGGCACCTTCATCATCCTGCTCGCCAACGCCCTGGGCGCCTACGCCACGGTCTATGCCCTTACCGTCGGCAACTTCAACGTGGTGCCGGTGCGCATCGCCGCCCTGGTCTCCGGCGACATCTATCTGGAGCCCAACCTGGCCGCGGCGCTGGCCATGCTGCTGGTGGCCTTCATGACCCTGATCACCCTCGTCCATCAATGGCTGCTGCGGCGGAGTCGTCATGTCCAGAGCTGAGCGCCTCTACCATCGGCTGGTGGTCTGGATCCTGTTCCTGATCCTGTTCACGCCCCTCGCCGCGACCCTCCTATATTCCCTGGCCACCCAGTGGTCGGCGACCCTGCTGCCGGCGGGCTTCACCTTCAAGTGGTACCTGCAGCTGTGGGGCGATCCGCGCTTTCTCGCCGCCTTCGGTCGCTCCCTGGCGATCTGCTTTGGCGCCCTGGCGCTGTCCTGCGTGCTGATCCTGCCGACCATGTTCGCCGTCGCCTATCACTTCCCCCGGCTAGATGCGCTGATGAACGTGCTGATCCTCCTGCCGTTCGCCGTGCCGCCGGTGGTCTCGGCGGTGGGCCTGCTGCAGCTCTATGCGAGCGGGCCGCTGCCGCTGACCGGCACGCCCTGGATCCTGGTGTTCTGCTACTTCACCATCGCCCTGCCCTTCATGTACCGCGCCATCAGCAACAACCTCCAGGCGCTGAATCTGCGCGACCTGATGGACGCCGCCCACCTGCTCGGCGCCAGCTCCTGGCGCGCCGCCCTGCTGGTGGTGCTGCCCAATCTGCGCACCGGCCTGATGGTGGCGCTGTTCCTGTCCTTCTCCTTTCTCATCGGCGAATTCGTCTTCGCCAACCTGCTGGTGGGGACGCGCTACGAGACCCTGCAGATCTATCTCTACAACCTGCGCAACGGCAGCGGCCACCTGACCAGCGCCCTGGTGATCTCCTACTTCCTCGCGGTCCTGCTGCTGACTTGGATCGCTAATCGCCTGAATCGGGAGCGGACATGAGCTATCTCGCGGTCAAGGGACTGCACAAGCGCTACGGCGCCAATACCCTGTTCACCGACATCGAATTCCATGCGGAACAGGGCGAACTGGTGACCCTGCTCGGCCCCTCGGGCTGCGGCAAGTCCACCCTGCTGCGCTGCCTGGCCGGGCTCACCGAGGTCGATCGCGGCGCCATCGTGCTGGCGGGACAGGACATCACCCACCTGCCGCCGCAGCGCCGTGGCATCGCCATGGTGTTCCAGAGCTATGCGCTGTTTCCCAACATGACCGTGGCGCAGAACGTCGCCTTCGGCCTGCGCATGCAGCGCCTGGCGCGGGACGAAATCGAACAGCGGGTGCGCGAGGCCCTGACCCTGGTAGAACTGCAGGGCTTCGCCGAGCGCTATCCGCATCAGCTCTCCGGCGGCCAGTGCCAGCGCGTGGCCCTGGCGCGCTCGCTGATCGTGCGGCCGCGGCTGCTGCTGCTGGACGAACCCCTCTCGGCGCTGGATGCCCGCATCCGTCGCCACCTGCGCGAACAGATCCGCGCCATCCAGCAGGAGCTGGGCCTGACGACGGTGTTCGTCACCCACGATCAGGAAGAAGCCCTCACCCTGTCCGATCGCATCGTGCTGATGCGCGAGGGGCGCATCGTCCAGAGCGGCGATGCCGAGACCCTCTACACCGCACCGGTGGATGCCTTCGCCGCCGGCTTCATCGGCAACTACAACCTGCTCAGCGCCGACCAGGCCAGCCGCCTGTTCGGCCAGACCTTCCAGGGGCAGGTGGCGATTCGCCCCGAGGCCATCCGACTCGGCGTCGCCAGCGGTTTCAGCGGCCGCATCGTCGGTCACAGCCTGTTGGGCAACGTGATCCGCTACCGGATCGCCACCGAAGCCTGCGAACTCAATGTCGACGTTCTCAACCATGGGCCGACGGCCTTGCAGCCGAACGGCACAGCCGTCACCCTGGCCGTCGATTCCGACAGCCTGAGAGAAGTGGCATGACCCTGGCGATTTTCGATCTCGACGAAACCCTTATCGACGGTGACTGTTCCAGCCTGTGGAGCCAGCAGATGGGCGTGCTCGGCTGGGTCGACCGCGAATCCTTCGTGCGGCGCGACAGCGAGCTGATGGCGGCCTACGCCCAGGGCGAACTGGCCATGGAAGACTACATGGCCTTCCACCTCGAACCCCTGGTGGGCCGCACGCCCGAGGAAGTGGATTTCGAGGTCGGGCCCTGGGTCGAGGACGTCATCGAACCCCTGATCTTCAGCGACGCCATGAAGTGCATCGCCGCCCACCGCGCGGCCGGCGACCGGGTGATCATCGTTTCGGCTTCCGGGGTGCATCTGGTGGAGCCCATCGCCGAACGCCTCGGCGTGGAAGAGGTGCTGGCCATCGACCTGCAGGTCAGCCACGGCGTCTACAGCGGCCAGGTGGAGGGCGTCATGACCTTTCGCGAAGGCAAGCTGACCCGCCTGCTGGAACTGCTCGGCGGCGACCGCAGCCTGCTGGCTGGCGCCAGCTTCTACTCCGACTCGCGCAACGACCTGCCGCTGCTCGAAGCGGTGGGCAAGCCGCACGTGGTCAACCCCGATCCGGTACTACGCGAGCGCGCGGCACAGGCCGGCTGGCCGATCCTCAGCTGGCGGTAGAGTCAGTCAGACACGCATGTTATCGCGGCCATGGGCCGCTCCTACAGAAGCATCACCCCTCGTAGGAGCGGCCCATGGCCGCGATAAAGACAGTTGCGCCTACAGCGGACTCGATCTGTAGGAGCGGCCGTAGCGGCAGACCGCCATGGCCGCGATAACCCTGGCCTTGGTGCTACTCCAGCCCTTCGTCCAGCACCAGCACCACCTTGCCGTTCACCTCGTTGCTTTCCAGGGCGGCAAAGGCGGCTTCGGCGTTCTGGGCGGCGAAGCGGCGTTCCAGGTTGACGTTCAGCTTGCCTTCGGCGAACAGCGGCCACACCTTGGCCTCCAGGGATCTCATGGTCTTGGCCTTGAATTCCACGGATCTGTTGCGCAGCGTCGAACCGATGATGCGGATGCGCTTGCCGAGCACCTTGCCCAGATCCATCTCGGCCTGGCGACCGCCCATGAGGCCGATCAGCACCCAGCGTCCGTCCTGGCCCAGCAGATCCAGGTTAAGCGACGCATAGTTCGCGCCGACCGGATCGAGGATGACGTGGAAGGGGGCGAAATCGCGCAGCCCTTCCAGATCGGTCTTGCGCAGCACCCCGCCCTCGGCACCGAGGCGCTCGCAATGCGCCAGGCGATCCTGGGAGCCGACGCTGACCCAGCAGGGATTACCGAAGGCCTTGCACAGCTGGATGGCGGCCGAGCCGACGCCGCTGGCGCCGGCATGCAGCAGTACCTTTTCGCCCGGCTGCAGTGCGGCCAGATCGAACAGGTTGCTCCAGGCAGTCGCCCAGACCTCGGGCAGCGCCGCGGCCTCAATCAGCGACAGGCCTTCCGGCACGGAGGCCGCCTGACGCCCGTCCACAACCACCTCGCTGGCCATGCCACCGCCAGCCAGCAGCGCGCAGACGCGGTCACCGACCTGCCAGCGCGAATCCGCAGTGGTCTCGCTGACCACCCCGGCACATTCGAGGCCCAGGGTCGCCGGCGCGCCGGGCGGCGGCGGATAGTTGCCCGCCAGCTGCAGCAGGTCCGCGCGGTTGAGACCGGCAGCCGCCACCTTGATGCGAATTTCCCCAGGCGCCAGCGCGCGCGCGCTCAGTGACTGCCATTCCAGTTGCCCTTCGATACCTTGCAATGCGTTCACGGTGCCTCCATAGTGGCTCAGGCTTTGACGAAAAGCGCCTGCGCCGGCGGGTTCTGCGGGAGTCGAGCGGACCGGAAGACGCGGGGCTGTCACAGCCTTCCCCTCCGATCGCCGCTACCCTTAAGACCGCCGTCAGACGACTTTCGTCAGCGCCCGTCATACTTCCCCTGGCCGCGGAACCGCCCGGGCCGGGAAGGGCCTATAGCCTATTCCTTTCCGTGCATTAGTCGAATACACATGAAGCAGCTCTTGTCCCGTACCGCCCTCGTTGTCCTGCTTGGCGTCAGCGCAACGCCCCTCTTCGCCAAGCCCAACGCGCCGGTAGGCGCCGAGAAACTGCAACCCGATCGCGACCAGGTCATCGCCAGCCTCAACATCGTCGAGCTGCTCAAGCGGCACCACTACAGCAAGCCGCCGCTCAACGATGCCCAGTCGATCAAGATCTACGACAGCTATCTGAAGATGCTTGATCCCGGCCGGCTGTATTTCAATGCCGCCGACATTCGCGAATTCGACGCCTCGCGGACCCGCTTCGACGACTACCTCAAGCAGGGTAACCTCGAACCGGGCTTCGCCATCTACCGTCGTTATGCCCAGCGCATGACCGAGCGGCTGAACTACGGCCTGGGCCTGCTCAACGCCGGCATCGGCAAGCTCGACTTCACCGTCGACGAATCCTTCAACACCAATCGCGAGAAGGCGGCCTGGCCGGCGGACACCGCTGCGCTGGACGATCTCTGGCACCGCAAGCTCAAGGACGAGGTCCTGCGCCTGCGCCTGTCCGGCAAGACCGATCAGCAGATCCAGCAGCAGCTGACCAAGAGATACAAGAATCAACTGGCACGGCTCAACCAGACCCGCAGCGAAGACGTCTTCCAGACCTACATCAACGCCTTCGCCGAGTCCTACGACCCGCACACCCAGTATCTCTCCCCGGAAAGCGCGGAAAACTTCGACATCAACATGAGCCTGTCGCTGGAAGGCATCGGCGCAGTGTTGCAGAACGACAACGACTACGTGCAGATCCTGCGCCTGGTACCGGCCGGCCCGGCCGACAAGTCGAAGCAGATCGCGCCGGCGGACAAGATCGTCGGCGTCGCCCAGGGCGACGGCGAGATGGTCGACGTCATCGGCTGGCGGCTGGACGAGGTGGTCAAGCTGATCCGCGGACCCAAGGGCTCCAAGGTCCGCCTGGAGGTCATCCCGGCGAGCAATGCGCCGAACGACCAGAAGACCAAGATCGTCACCATCACCCGCGAAGCGGTCAAGCTCGAAGAGCAGGCGGCGCAGAAGCACGTGATCGACGTGCCCCACGAGGGCAAGCACTACAAGCTCGGCGTGATCGACGTACCGGCCTTCTATCTGGACTTCAAGGCCTATCGCGCCGGCGACCCGAACTACAAGAGCACCACGCGTGACGTGAAGAAGCTCATCGGCGAGCTGCAGAAGGAAAAGGTCGATGGCATCGTCCTGGACCTGCGCAACAACGGCGGCGGCTCGCTGCAGGAAGCCACCGAACTGACCGGGCTGTTCATCGACCAGGGTCCCACCGTGCTGGTGCGCAATGGCGACGGCAAGGTCGAGGTGCTGGCCGACGACGAAGGCGGCGCCTTCTACAAGGGCCCGCTGACCGTGCTGGTCAATCGCCTGTCCGCCTCGGCCTCGGAGATCTTCGCCGGCGCCATGCAGGACTATCACCGGGCGCTGATCGTCGGCGGCCAGACCTTCGGCAAGGGCACCGTCCAGACCATCCAGCCGCTCAACCATGGCGAGCTGAAGCTGACCATCGCCAAGTTCTACCGCGTCTCCGGCCAGAGCACCCAGCACCAGGGTGTACTGCCGGACATCGACTACCCGGCGGTGGTGGACACCAAGCAGATCGGCGAGAGCGCCCTGCCCGACTCCATGCCCTGGGACACCATTGCCCCGGCGGTGACCGGTCTGAGCAATCCCTTCGCCAACTACCTGCCGGAACTGGTCAAGCGCCATGACGTGCGGGTGCAGAAGGATCCCGACTTCATCTTTGCCCGCGAGCGCCTGAAGCTGGCCCAGGAGCTGGCGGCGGACACCACCGTCAGCCTCGACGAGAAGAAACGCCGCGCCGAGCAGACCGCGCTGGACGAGCGCCAGCTGGCCATGGAAAACCAGCGTCGCAAGGGCAAGGGCGAAGCCCCGCTCAAGGAGCTGAAGAAGATCGACGAGGACAACCCGGCGATCGACGACGACAAGACCAAGCCGCAGGACGACGCCTATCTCATGGAGTCCGGCCATGTGCTGCTGGACTACCTGGACCTGAGCCAGACGCCGCCCAAGCGCTGACATCAAAACGTCACATCTCTGTCGTGAAATGCCCGGGGGTCGCCACCTGCGACCCCCGGGCATTTTCGTTTCCGGGTTCCTGCAGGCTTATCATGACGCTTAACGACCAGGCTGGGGTGTTGGATCGCATTCTCGCCAACCGCGAGTTGCATTCGCTCTTTCAACCCATAGTGTCCTTGAGCGAGCGACGCATCCTCGGCTACGAGGCCCTCATTCGCGGCGCCTCGAATACCCCGCTGCAATCCCCCCTGCCCCTCTATGCCACCGCCCGCCAGGCCGGTCGCCTGTCCGAACTGGAAATCGCCGCACGCCAGCAGTCCTGCCAGACCTTTCGCGAGCTGGCGCTGGATGGCCTGCTGTTTCTCAACGTCTGTCCGGAAACCCTGCTGGAACCGGCGCACCAGTCGGGCCAGACCCTTAAACTGCTGCAGCGCCTGGGTCTTTCCCCGGCGCAGGTGGTGATCGAGCTCACCGAGCAGGCGCCCATCGATGACTTCGCGCTGCTGGCCACCGCCCTGCACCACTACCGCGCCATGGGCTTTTCCATCGCCCTCGACGACCTGGGCGCCGGCTATTCTAGTCTCAGGCGCTGGTCGGAATTGCGCCCGGACTTCGTCAAGATCGATCGCCACTTCATCGAGTCCATCCACCGCGATGCGGTGAAGCGCGAATTCGTCGGCTCCATCCTGAAGATGGCCGAAGCCTCGCGCGCCCAGGTGATCGCCGAAGGCATCGAGACCCACGAAGAGCTCTCGACCCTGGCGAGCATGGGCGTGGATCTGGTCCAGGGCTATCTGCTGGGTCGACCGACCGCCGCCCCACCGCGCGAGATCCAGACCCTGCTGCCGGTGATGGAAGTCCGCAGTTCCGAGCTTGCCGAAGAATCGACCACCGTTGCTAGTCTCAGGGTCGAGCAGGTCGCGGTCGGCCAGGACATGCTCATTCCCGAAGTGCTGGAGCGTTTCCGCCTGCAGCCGAGCCTCAACACCCTGGCGGTGGTGGACGAAGACGATCGCCCGGTGGGCATCGTCCACCATCACGAACTGAGTTCGGCGCTGCTCAAGCCCTTCGCCCACGAGGTGTTCGCGCGCAAGCCCATCGCCCGACTGATGAGCCAGGACTTCCTGGCGACCGAATCCGGCCAGTCGCTGCAGCAGGTCAGCCGCCTGCTCACCGCCCGAGCACGCCAGCGCATCGAAGAGGATTTCATCATTACCGAAGGCGGTCGCTATGTCGGCGTCGGACGGGTGATGGACGTGCTGCGCCTGATCACCGAACAGCGCATCCAGCAGGCCAAGCATGCCAACCCCCTCACCCAGCTGCCCGGTAACGTGCCCATCCAGCAGTGCCTGACCCGGCTGCTGGATCAGCAGCGCGAAGCCGTGGTGTGCTACGTCGACATCGACGGCTTCAAGCCCTTCAACGACCTCTATGGCTACGCCAAGGGCGACGAGGTCTTGCTCTGCCTGGCGCAGACCCTGTCCGAGCGCCTGGATCCACAGCAGGACTTCGTCGGCCACATCGGCGGTGACGACTTCCTGGTGGTGCTGGGGTCGGCGGACTGGCGGCGGCGCCTCAATGGCCTGATAGCGGCCTTCCAGGAGCGCTGCCGACATTTCTATCGCAGCGAGCACCTGGAGGCCGGCTGTTTCCTGGCCTACGACAGAGACGGCCGCCGGCGCGAGTATCCGCTGCTGTCGCTGTCCCTGGGGGTGGTGGAACTGGACCGAGAGGCCGGCCAGCGGGTGGATGCCAGCGGAGTGGCGGCGCTGGCCTCGGAGGCCAAGCGCAATGCCAAAAGGGTGCCCGGCTACAGCCTGCACCTGATGCGGGCCTGACGCCTATTCCTGGCGATGGTCGGGATAGCGGTGATCGAACACCCGGGTCACTTCGGCCGCATGCCAGCTGATGGCGTCGGTGACGGGCGGCGAACCTTCCAGGGCGCCCAGGCGCAGGGCACAGTCGAAGAAACCTTCACGGGGGATGCGCGTACCGCTCTGGCTGACCACCAGCGCACTGCGCAGCGGCCGACCCTCGCGCCGATCGAGGGCGGCCAGATACTCTAGCGCCGTGGTCAGGGTGACCATCGCCGGCTGGGGCAGCCCCAGCCGTTCGATCACCGAGCGGTAGGTCAGGAGACTGCGGCTGCGCCGCGCGCTCTCCAGTTCATCCAGCAAGGCCAGCCAGTGCTGGCGACTGATGCGTACGCTCAAATCCCTCAATCCCGCAACTGATCGAGGGCGACGCCGGGCGCCGGCCGCTCGTGCTTGTCGGGCAGGGCCGCCAGGGCCGCCTGCTGGCTCGCGGTGCGGTTGGCGCGCCAGGCCCGAAAGCCGTCCAGCTCATCGCTGCAGGCCTTGCCGACCCAGGCCAGCACGGCGAGGTCGTCGAACAGACCGAACATGGGCACCCAGTCGGGAATGAGATCGATGGGCAGCAGGAAGTAGACCAGACCCCCGGCGACGGTCAGCAGCGTCTTGCGACTCACGCCGCGGTATTCGCCTCGCCACCAGGCCAGCAACAGCTGATGGAACAGACTCAGGGTGTCGCGGGCCTCGCCCAGCTTGAGTCCGCGCTTGCTGGTCTTGCGCGCTACGCCGAGCAACAGTGCGGGCAGGCGGCCACGGATCAGCAGGCGCTGGGCGATACCAAGGTAGCGATCAAAATTCTTCGGCGGCTTCATGGACACCTCGAGCAGGAGAGAGCATTGGCCAGAGACCCGTAAACCACAGGTCTTTGCGCCCTTGCTTGGATCGCACCGCTGCGGCAGGGTTTCCCGCCGTCCAATGTAAAACGCCCTGCTAGGCAGGGCGTTCGGCACAAAGAGTGCGGCTTACTTCTTGGCCGGAGCCTTTTCGGCAGCGGCCGGCGCCTCGGCAGCCGGAGCGGCCGGAGCGTCTTCGGCGTCCGCGGCAGCGGCGTCCTTGATGCCGAGCAGTTCCAGGTCGAACACCAGCACGGAATTGGCCGGGATCGCTGGGCTCGGGCTCTGGGCGCCGTAGGCCAGCTCGGAGGGGATGTACAGCTTGATCTTCTCGCCGACGTGCATCAGTTGCAGCGCCTCGACCCAGCCCGGAATCACGCCGTTGACCGGCAGGTCGATCGGGGTGCCACGCTTGATGGAGCTGTCGAACACGGTGCCGTCGACCAGCTTGCCCTCGTAGTGCACGGTGACCACGTCGGTGGGCTTGGGCTGCGGGCCATCGGCCTTCTTGACCACTTCATACTGCAGGCCGGAAGCGGTGGTGATCACGCCAGGCTTCTTGCCGTTCTCTTCGAGAAACTTCTTGCCGGCCTTGGCGTTGTCTTCGCTGACCTTGGTCATCTTCTCTTCGGCGCGCTTCTGCAGGGCGGCGAAGGCTTCGGTCAGCTGCTGATCGGTCAGCTTCTGGTCCTTCTTGCCAACGGCGTCCTCGATACCCAGGGCAACGGCCTTGGGATCCAAGTCGTCGATGCCTTCCTGGGCCAGGCTCTTGCCCATGTTCAGGCCGATGCCGTAGGACGCCTTCTGGGCCGGGCTTTCCAGCTCGACCTTGGGCTTGGAGTCGCAGCCGCTCAGAACCAGACCCACCAGGGCCACCGCTGCTGCCAACCGATACTGTTTCATGTTGATTCCTTATCCGTGCGCATTGTGCGCGTTCAAATAACTGATCGAGCTTACAAGGAGACCTGCTCGCTTGCCATCGCCAGGCCTCTAAATGGCTGCAAAGGATAAGATTTCAAGCTTATGTCTGCCTGAACATCGCGTGAACGAGCGGCGGGCTATCCCTGCGACGTCTTGTCCGGGGTGCCCGGGCAGTGGCGACCGGCGCGAGTCCAGGCGCTAAACTAGCGCCTTCTTCAGAGCCTGCCAGAGACCTCCATGTTCGAGCCCAACGATCTGAATCGCCCACCTCTCGACCTCGCCCGCGAATCGCGCAAGGCCGGTGGCTACGGCCTGCTGTACTCGGTGCTGCTGGCGATCGGCATCCTGCTCTATCACCACTGGGTGCCCAGCGCCTTCCCCGGCAGCCTACTGCAGATGTCCCTGGCACTGCCCATCATCCTGTTCGCCGGCAGCGCCGTGTACTACCTCACCATGGTGCGCAAGTGCGAGCGTCTGCAGCGCGAGGAAGACGAGAAGGCCGGCAAGGGCAAGGCCAAGCGCCGCTAGCCGCGCTGAACGTCGCCGCCCCCGCCCGGTCGATTGCAGACCACGACCGGCGCTGGAGGCGCGATGCTGACCATCACCGATCTGCACAAGAGTTATCCGACGCCCCAGGGCCCGCTGCCGGTCCTGCGCGGCGTGGACCTCAGCCTGGCGCGGGGCGCGAGTCTGGCGCTCATGGGCGAATCCGGCAGTGGCAAGAGCACCCTGCTGCACCTGGTCGCCGGCCTCGACCGGCCTGACCGAGGCCACATCCAGGCCGCCGGCCAGGCACTCGACAGTCTCAACGAACGGGCCCTGGCCGCCTGGCGCCGCGAGGGCATCGGGCTGATCTTCCAGCAATTCAATCTGATCGCCAGCCTCACGGTGGCCGACAATCTCGCCTTCCAGGCGCGCCTGGCCGGGCGCCATGATCCGCGCTGGCAAGCCGAGCTGGCCGAGCGCCTGGGGCTGACCGCCCTGCTGGAGCGCTATCCGGAACAGCTTTCCGGCGGCCAGCAGCAGCGCGTGGCCCTGGGACGGGCCCTCGCCTCCCGGCCGCCCCTGCTGCTCGCCGACGAACCCACCGGCAATCTCGACGAAGCCAGTGGCGACCAGGCCCTGGCCCTGCTGCTGGAACTGGTCGCCGAGACCGGCAGCAGCCTGCTGATGGTGACCCACAGCGCGCGCATCGCCAGTCATCTGGATCGCACCCTGCAACTGGAACGCGGGCGTCTCGGCGGCGCAGCCATGGGCCAGCCATGAGACTGCTCTACTGGAGTCTGCACAGCCTGGCCAGCCATTGGCGGCGCCATCCGCTGCAACTGGCCGGCCTAGTCGCCGGGCTGTGGCTGGCGACCGCGCTGCTGATCGGGGTGCTGGCGCTCAATGCCCAGGCCCGCCAGAGCTATGCCCAGGCCAGCGCCCTCTTCGGTGCCGACCAGTCGAGTCTGGAAGCCCGGGACGGCAAACGCTTTCCCCAGGCGCTGTTCGTCGAATTGCGTCGTCAGGGCTGGCCGGTGTCGCCCGTCCTGCAGGGCCGCCTGACCCTGGCCGAGCGCGAGGGCGCCCTGCCGCTGCTGGGCATCGAGCCGGTCACCCTGCCCAGTGACCGGGGGGTGGCGGCCCGCGCTTCGCCCGAGGCCCTGTTCGACTTTCTCGGTCCGACTGGCACCACCTGGATCGCGCCGGAAACGCTGCGCGAATGGCGGCTCCAGGCCGGTGAAGTGCTGCACCGCGCCGATGGCCTGGCGCTACCACCGCTCCAGCCGCGCCCCGGCCTGGCGCCTGGCACCCTGGTCATGGACATCGGCCAGGCCCAGCGCCTGCTCGACGCACCGGACCAGCTCTCCCGACTGATCCTGCCAAAGACCTTTCAGCGCGCCTTGCCCACCCTGGACGGGGTCGACCTGCAACGGCTGGAGAACGACCAGGGCGCCGAACTGGACCGCCTGACCGACAGCTTCCACCTCAACCTGCTGGCGCTCGGCCTGCTGGCCTTCGCCGTCGGCCTGTTCATCGTCCATGCCGCGACCGGTCTGGCGCTTGAGCAACGCCGCGCCCTGCTGCGCACCCTGCGCGCCTGTGGTCTGTCGGCCGCGACCCTGGTGCTGGCGCTGACCCTGGAACTGGCACTGATCGCCCTGGTGGCGGGCGCCCTGGGAGTTGCCAGCGGCTATCTGCTGGCGGCGCTGCTGCTGCCCGACGTGGCGGCCAGTCTGCGCGGCCTCTATGGCGCCGAGATCGCCGGCAGCCTGACCCTGAGCCCGGCCTGGTGGCTGGCCGGCCTTGGCCTCAGCCTGGGCGGTGCCCTGCTGGCGGGTGCCGACGGCCTCTGGCGCGCCGCGCGGCTGCCGCTGCTGGCGCTGGCCCAGGGTGAGGCCTGGCGCGCCGCCCATGGCCGCTGGCTCCAGCGCCAGGCCCTGGGCGCCCTGCTGGTCGGCCTGGCGGCGCTGGGGCTGTGGCTGGGCGGCAACAGCCTGGCCAGCGGCTTGGCCCTGCTCGGTTGCCTGCTGCTGGCGGCGGCCCTGGCATTGCCGCCGCTGCTGAGCGCCCTGCTGGATCTGCTCCTCAAGCAGGCCCGGCGCCCGCTTTCACGCTGGTTCCTGGCCGACGCCCGCCAGCAGCTGCCCGGGCTGTCCCAGGCGCTGATGGCGCTGCTGCTGGCGCTGGCGGCCAATGTCGGCGCGGGCAGCATGACCGAAGGCTTCCGCCGCACTTTCGATGGCTGGCTCGACCAGCGCCTGGCCGCCGAACTCTATCTGCGCCCGCAGGATGCTACCCAGGCCGCGGCCCTGCTCGCCTGGCTACCCCGGCAATCCAGCGTCCGCGCGGTGCTCCCGGTGTACGAACTAGAGACCAGGATTGAAGGCCAGCCGTCCACCCTGAGCGGGGTGCTGGACGCTGACCTCTATCGCCAGCACTGGCCGCTGCTCGATGCCGGTGGCGACGCCTGGACGCCCTTCTTCGCCGGAGAGGGCGTGATGCTCAGCGAGCAACTGGCGCGCCGCCTCGGGGTAGCCAAAGGGCAGCGGGTGGAGCTGCAGGGCAGCCAGGGGCGCTGGTCCGCGCCGATACTGGCTACCTATGCCGACTATGGCAATCCGCGTGGCCACCTGCTGCTAGCCCAGGCGCGCCTGCGGGCGCTGTGGCCGGATGCCGCCCTGGTACGCATCGTCATCCGCATGGCGCCGGCGCAGGTAGAGGCCCTGCGCGGCGAACTGCAGCAGCGCTTCGGGCTGGACGCCAGTCATTCCATCGACCAGGGGCAGTTGCGGCGCTACGCCGATCAGGTGTTCGAACGGACCTTCAGCGCCACCGCCGCGCTCAACGCCCTGACCCTGGCGGTGGCCGGTCTCGCCCTGTTCATCGCCCTGCTCGGCCAGGCGCAGCGGCGTCTCGGTCAGCTCGCGCCGCTCTGGGCGCTGGGCATCGAACGACCGCGGCTGATCCTGCTCAGCCTGGGGCAGCTGCTGGGGCTCGCCCTTCTCACCCTGGCCCTGGCCATGCCGCTGGGCATTCTCCTGGCCTGGTGCCTGGTAGCGGTGGTGAACGTCCAGGCCTTCGGCTGGCGATTGCCGCTGCAGGTCTTTCCGGGTCAATTGCTGGCGCTTTCCGCCATTGCCCTAGTGGCGACCCTGTTGGCGGCCGCCTGGCCGCTGCTGCGGCTGCAACGCAGTCAACCGCTGGATCTGCTGCGAGAACTCGGCAATGAACGCTAGGGCCCTGCTGGTCGCACTCCTGCTGCTCACCGGTTGCGACCAGCAACCGGCTTCCGAGGGCTTCGCCGGCCTTGGCCAGGGCAGCGAGAATTTCGCGCCGGTGGTGCCGGGCAAGGTCTTCAGCTTTCCCGCCGATCACGGCGCTCATCCGGATTTCCGCATCGAATGGTGGTACGTCACCGCCAATCTCAGCGATGCCGAGGGCCATCAGTATGGCGTGCAATGGACACTGTTCCGCAATGCCCTGCGGCCCGGCGCGGACCAGCCCGGCTGGAGCAATGGCAACCTCTGGCTGGGCCACGCCGGCCTTACCACCGAGACCCGCCAGTTCTCCGCCCAGACCCAGGGCCGCGGTGGTATCGGGCAGGCCGGCGTGACGGCCGCGCCCTTCGCCGCCTGGATCGACGACTGGCGCCTCGCGGGCGACCTCGCCGGGCAGGCGCAGGTCCAGGCGCAAGGCCCGGGCTTCGCCTATCGGCTGGAACTCGCCGCCACCGGCCCGCTGGTGCTCCAGGGCGAAGGCGGGATCAGCCGCAAATCCGCCAGCGGTCAGGCGTCCTACTACTACAGCCAGCCCTTCTTCCAGGCCGAGGGCGAACTGGAGATCGAAGGGCGGCGCGTGCCGGTCAAGGGCCTGGCTTGGCTGGATCGCGAATGGAGCAGCCAGCACCTGGCCGCCGACCAGTTGGGCTGGGACTGGTTTTCCCTGCACCTGGACGACGGTCGCCAGCTGATGCTCTATCGCCTGCGCCAGGCCGACGGCCAGCACTATCTGTTCGGCAACCTGATCGCCGCGGATGGCCACAACCAGCCGCTACATCCCGGCGATATCCGCCTGGCGCCGGAGTCCACCCACAGGGTCGCCGGCCGCGAGGTGCCGGTACGCTGGTCCATCACCCTGCCGGGGCAGCAGCTCGACCTGCAAATCGCGGCAGTCAACCCCGATGCCTGGATGGCCCTGGGCACGCCCTACTGGGAAGGTCCGGTCAGGGTGGAGGGCAGCGCCAGGGGGATGGGCTACCTGGAAATGACGGGGTACTGACAAGAGCGGAGAGACACCTCCCGGACGCATCTCACTCCGGAACTCCCACCCCCGCTCCCGCCTCGAATCCTTACCTACTCCTGCCGCTGCGCAGGGCTCGTTAGCGTGATAACCGAGGTGTGTCGATGAATGTCAAAGAGCTGAATCAGCAGGTCAAGGCCGGCGCGGTCAAGGAAGTCAATCTGGTGTCCATGGAAGGCGGCTCCTACGTCATCCATGCGCTGGTGGAAGGCACCTCGGTCCCCGTCGCCGATGACAAGGGCGCCACCCTGCACGTGGCCTCGGTGGAAGAAGCCCGGCGCATCCTCGATGACGTCAAGGACGTGCGCCTGTTCATCGCCCAGCCGGCGGTCTATGAAGAGATGGTCGGCCAGCCGGTGAGCCAGACCGATTCGCGCGAAGAGATCCCGCTGCGGTCGAAGGTCGAGAATCGCTGATCCACCTCGCCCCCGCCGTCGCCGGCAACCGGCGGCGACACCTCCGTGCCCCGGACGCCTCGCGCAGGCGTCACCCTCGAGCGATAGGTCGCCACAGCGCAACCACCCGGGATTGATTGTTATATTATAACAGTCACCTATCAGCCCGAGGATTCCGTCATGTCGATCGCCGCTCCTGCCCGCTCCAACGAAGAGATCGCCTGCCTGGCCGGCGCCAAAGCCGCGCTGTACACCTGGGCCGCGACCGTTGCCACCCGCGACGTGGAGGCCATCCTTGCGCTCTATGCCGCGGACGCCATCCTGGTGCCCACGCTCTCCAACGAGGTACGCGACAACGAGGAAAGCCGCCGCGAATACTTCCGCAACTTCCTCGCCAACGACGGGCTGGTGTGCGACGTCCAGATCTTCAAGAAAAGGGTCAGCAGCAAGCTCGGCACCGTGGTGGTTGGCGGGCTCTATGTCTTCCACTATCGGGAAGGCGAGCAGGCCATCAGCGTGCCCGCGCGCTTCCTCTTCACCTTCGAGCAGATCGACGGCCGCTGGCTGATCACCGGCCACCACTCCTCCCGAGAAGCCTGAGCTAGAGCGGTTGCATTTTGTAAAACTGCAATCCTTGCCGAATGTGCGCGAGTTC
Organism: Pseudomonas sp. RIT411; assembly: GCF_003057735.2. NCBI lineage: Bacteria > Pseudomonadati > Pseudomonadota > Gammaproteobacteria > Pseudomonadales > Pseudomonadaceae > Pseudomonas > Pseudomonas sp. RIT411. The sequence continues at coordinate 199,065 of NZ_QBIZ02000006.1, read as the reverse complement.
GAAATCCTGTTCTGGTGACCCGGGCCCCTCTGACGGCGTGTGCCGCCATGTCGAGTCATAGTCTTGAAACTTGACTAAGGAGGGGCTCATGAACGCCCTGCATGCATTCTTCTTCGCCGACTTCCTCGGCACCGCCACCTGGATGTGGCTGACCTTCTTCGCCGTCGTCATCGCCCTGCTGGCCTTCGACCTGGGTGTGCTCCACAAGGAGAACAAGCCCATCGAGGTCAAGGAAAGCCTGCTGCTGTCCGCCGGCTACATCAGTGCGGGTCTGCTGTTCGCCCTCTTCGTCTGGCAGCTCAAGGGCGCCGACGCCAGTCTCGACTACGTCACCGGCTTCCTGATCGAGAAGTCGCTGTCCATGGACAACGTCTTCCTGATGGCGGTGATCTTCGGCTTCTTCGCCATCCCACGCGAGTACCAGCACCGGGTGCTGTTCTGGGGCATCCTCGGGGTGATCGTGCTGCGCGCCATCATGATCGGCCTGGGCGCGGCCCTCATCCACCAGTTCGACTGGATCCTCTATATCTTCGGCGCCTTCCTGGTGATCACCGGGGTCAAGATGCTGTTCGCCAAGGTGGATGAAGAGCCCAACCTCGACGACAACGTCTTCATTAAATTCCTGCGCAAGAAAATGCGGGTGACCGATGAGCTGCATGGCGATCATTTCTTCGTGCGCCAGCCCGATGCCAGTGGCAAGGCGGTGCTCTGGGCGACCCCGATGTTCCTGGCGCTGATCGTGATCGAGTGCGCCGACCTGGTGTTCGCGGTGGACAGCGTGCCGGCGATCTTCGCCATCACCCAGGACCCCTTCATCGTCTACACCTCCAACGTCTTCGCCATCCTGGGCCTGCGCGCGCTGTACTTCGCCCTGGCGGCGATGATTCATCGCTTCGCCTACCTCAAGTACGCCCTGGCGCTGGTGCTGGTGTTCATCGGCTGCAAGATCTTCCTGGTGGGCATCATCGGCAAGATTCCGCCGGCGATCTCCCTGAGCGTGACCCTGGGCCTGCTGGCCGGTGGCGTGCTGGTCTCGCTGTACAAGACCCGCGGCGAAGCCAAGCACAGCGCCGCCGGTCCTGAGCCGCGCGATTCGCTGAAGCGGCCTTCATGACAAGGAGCGGACGAACATGAGCACCAAAGCCATCCTCGGACTTGCCGGCATCCTTCTGCTGCTCGGCCTCGGCGGCTGCGACAGCGCCGAGAAGGCAGCGGACAGCTTCGCCACCAAGGTGGAAGAAGCCGCCCGCGAACAGGCCCGGGAAACCCTGGGCGGGACTCTCGACGAGCTGAACAGGAAGGTCGACGAGGCCCAGCAGCAGAGCCGCGCCTGGCTGGATCAGCACCGGCCGAAGCAGGACAAGGAAGAGGCCGCACCGCCCAGGGCCAACCGGCCGGTGGAAGGGGTGGAGACCTGAGAGAGGGGTCCGTAGGCGCGGCCCATGGCCGCGACTACCGTCAACGGCGTCTCATGGCGCCGTAGCGCGGAAAACGGCGTAGCCTTTTCCACTGGGGCTTCGTGGAAGGGCACCCTCACCCCAACCCTCTCCCGAGGGGAGAGGGAGCTATCCGAGCGGGCATTCATCTCCATTGGCACCGGCAAGCCTGCGATCCGCCGTCATTGCCCAGTCCATGGGAGCGGACCAAGGCCACGACGGAGATAGGACATTACCTCCGCCCTACGCTAATACACCGCCAGAATCTCCTGCCGGTGCACCTTGCCTTCCACGGTCACCGCCACCTCGTCGCCCTCCTCCCGCCCGAGCAATGCCTGACCGAGGGGCGCGCGCGGGGAGATCACCAGCACCTCCTGACCATCCAGCCTGACCTTGAGTCCCGCCGCATCCGGGCCGAGGAACAGCCAGCGGCTGGCCGTGGCGGTAGTGAGTTCGATCAGGGCGCCGACGCGGACACCGTCGCTCATGGTCATGGGAGTCAGCGCGCGGTAGGCGGCCAGGGCCAGCTCGATCTCGTGCAGACGGCGGCGTTGGCCATCGGCCAGGTAGGCCGCTTCCAGACCGCGGGTGTCGTACTTGTTCTCGGCCTTGCTTTCGCTGTGGGTGGCCGCTTCATGGCTGGCCGCCAATTGCTGGCTGATGACCTCGCGGTCGGCTTCCAGCGCCTGGAGAATGAGGGTGAGCAGTCGAGCTTTGTCCATGAAACTGTCGCCGAGGCAAAGGGTGCGAGCCTAAGGCCTAACGCCGCGTCCCGCCAGCATCCCCGGTGCGCCTGTCCGCCCGCCAGAACCCGTACGCGGGCCGCCGGTCAGTACAAGGCAGGATGTAACCGGACATAACAGATGCGCACCCGTACCGGACTCACTCTCCTGGCCCGCGGCGGCTATGCCGCCCGCGGTCTCGTCTATCTCATCATCGGCGTGCTGGCGCTGCTGGCCGCACGCGGCTCCGGCCAGCCGGCGGACAGCCATGACAGCCTCGAAGCCCTGCTCGCCCAGCCCTTCGGCCACTTCCTGGTCGGCCTGGTGGTGGTCGGCCTGGTCGCCTTCGCGGCCTGGCGCATCCTCCAGGCCATCCGCGATGTGGATGACCATGGCAGCAAGCCCAAGGGCCTGGTGATCCGCGCCGGCCTGCTGGTGGGTGGCATCACCTATGGCGCCCTGGCCTTCTTCGCCCTCGGCCTGCTGGTCAGTGGTCTGCGCCAGGGCGGTGGCTCGGGTGGGGAAACCAACGACCTACTGCAGACGCTCCTCGGTTGGCGCTATTCCAACCTGCTGGTGTACGTCGCCGCGCTGATTCCGCTGGGCGTGGGCCTCGCCCATTTCGTGAAGGGCTGGAAGGCCAGCTTCGAGCGTTATCTCGAAGCCAGTCCGGAGCAGCTGCGATTGATCCGGCCCGTCGGTCGCTTCGGCCTTATCGCTCGGGGCGTGGCCTTCGTCGAGATCGCCGTCCTGCTGGTGGTCAGCGGTTCGCGCTACCAGGCGCTGCATCCGCCGGGCATGAAGGACGCCCTGAACGGCCTGCAGAATCTGCCCTTTGGCGGACTGGTGCTGTCCGTGGTCGGCCTCGGCCTGATCGCCTTCGCCTGCTACAGCTTCGCGGAAGCCTGGTGGCGGCGCATCGAGATGGACCTGCCGGACGTGGGTGGCTCGCTGCGCCAGGTATTGCCGCGCTAGACCTGTGCCAGGCGTTCGCGCATGGCGCGCCAGTGGCTGCCTTCCCAGAACAGCTTGTCGCAATGCGGACAGTGCAGGAAATGCCGGTGGCGTTCCCGCACGCGCGGAGGCAGGCGGTCGGCGACCTCCGCCAGGCTGACCGCCTGCAGACTCGAGTTGCAGGCCAGACAGCGTGAAAAGGGCAATGCCCAGGGACGCAGACCCAGGCGCTGGTAGAGCTCCTGCAGCTGCGCCTCCGGACGCAGGGCATGCACATAGCAGCCATGCAGCACCTGCCGTCGCTTGAGCAATTCACGATCCCGGGTGAGCAGGATACGTTTTTCGCGCCGGGCGAGATCGGCCAGGGCCGGATCGGCATAGGCGTTGTCGTACAGGGTATCGAAGCCCGCCATGCGCAGACGCCGCGCCAGCGCGCCGAGGTGTGCATCGGCGACGAAGCGCGGACGTCCTGCCCCTGGATGACCAGGCGCGGATTCGCCTGAGCTCTCGGCCTGTGCCGGATGAACGATGACCTCATCGCCGTCGTCCAGTCGCTGCGTCAGCGCAGCCGCCTCGCCGTTGATCAGCAGCAGACCCACCTCGGTATGGGGCACACCGAGGGCTTCGATCTGATGCTTGACGCTCGCCACCGCGGCGCATTCGACCCGGATCACCCGGCCGCGACGGGTCGGGGCCAGAAAGCGTTCGAGGGCGCCATGGAAGCGAAAGCTGGCCTGGGTCATGGACTCACTATGCCAGCGGTCGACCCGGGCCTGGGAGGGTTCCGATGGATGACCGCGCTAGGCCTCCACCAGACTCCACTGCTTGTTCAGTCGCTTGTCCGACACCGGCATCCGTGTGCCCAGCTGCTGGGCCCAGAGCGACACCCGATACTCTTCCAGCATCCAGCGATAGAGCTCCAGATTGGCGTCGCGCTTGCCCTCCTGGCCATGCTTGGCGGCGCGGGCGCGATACTGTTCCCAGAGTCCGGCCAGTTCGCCGCTCCAAACGCGATCACGCTGCACCTGACTGCCGAGCTTGTCGAAGCGCTGCTCGATGGCCTTCAGATAGCGCGGATACTCCTTGAGCCATTCCAGAGGCGTATCCCGGACGAAACCGGGATAGACCAGGCTGGCCAGTTGCGCCTTGATGTCGTTCAAGGCGACCGCCTGGGCCAGGTCGATGCGACCCTTAAATTTCTTCTGCAGGCCATGCCAGAGCTTGAGGATCTCCAGGGTCAGGCGCGCGATCCGTTCGGCCTGCTCGGTCCAGCCGCCCTTGCGCCGCTCGGCCAGTGAAGCCAGGCCTGCGCCATCGCGGGGCAGCTCGGCGTCGTCGGCAAGGATGGCGGCGTCCAGGCTGGCCAGCAGGATGTCTTCCACCAGGGCTTCCGGCCGACCCAGTTCGCGGTGCAGCAGGCCCAGTTCGGTGAGGCCGGGCAGCTTGCCGCGCAGGAACTTGGCCTGCTCCGCCAGTTGCTGCAGCAGCAGTCGCTGCAGGGCGCGGCGATGCTGGTAGCGCGCTTCGGCCTGGGTGGCGAAGCGGCCTTCGCGCACCGTGCCCTGCTCGTCCACCAGCGCCGGATAGACCGTCATGGAAAGGCCGGCCACCTGCTGCTGGGTCTTGGCCGCCACCTCGGCGAAGGCCTTGGCCTCCACCGGGCGCTGCTCCTGGCGTTTCTGCGTCGGCAGGGCCAGAGCCGCCTGGCTCTCCTGGGCGAAGCGCGCCGTCACCTCGGCCAGGTCGCGGCCTTCGCCCAGCGGCTTGCCCTGGGCATCGACGACTTCCAGGTTCATACGCAGATGGGGATCGAGACCCGCCTCGGCTTCCGGCCAGGCCTCGTCGGGAATACGGGCGCCGGTCATGCGCTGCAATTCGCGCCCCAGGGCCTCGTGCAGCGAGCCCTCGCCGAAGGGGATCTTGTCCAGCGCCGCCCGGACGAAATCCGGTACCGGGACGAAATTCTTGCGCAGCGCCTTGGGCAGGTTGCGCACCAGGGCCACGCAGCGGTCGTAGAGCAATCCCGGCACCAGCCAGTCAAGCCGCTGCGGCGGCAGCTGCGGCAACAGCGGCGCCGGCACTCGCAGGGTGACGCCATCGCGCGGATGGGTCGGGTCGAATTCGTAGGACAGCGGCAGAATCAGCTCGCCCAGGCGCAGGGTGTCCGGATACTGGGCAGCGGTCACCTCGCTGGCTTCGCGGGCGAGGACGTCTTCCTCGCGCATGATCAGCAGATCGGGCTGCCTGGCGCTCTCGCGGCGGTACCAGCTGTCGAAGGTGGCGGTCTGGTAGACGTCCGCCGGCAGACGCGCAGCATAGTAGTCGAACAGCGTTTCCTCATCGGCGAGGATATCGCGGCGGCGGGCCTTGGCTTCCAGTTCGTCCAGCCGCTCCAGCAGCGCCCGGTTGGCGGCCAGGCACTTGGCCCGGCTGTTGATCTCGCCGCGTACCAGGCCTTCGCGGATGAACAGCTCGCGGGCGGCAGGCGGATCTATGGGGCCGAAGTGCACCGGGCGGCGGCCGACCACGATCAGGCCATAGAGGGTGACCTGCTCATAGGCCACCACCTGGCCGCGCTTCTTCTCCCAGTGGGGCTCCAGGTGCGTCTTCTTGACCAGGTGGCCCGCCACCGGCTCGATCCAGTCCGGTTCGATCTTGGCCACCATACGGGCGAACAGCTTGGTGGTCTCCACCAGCTCCGCGGCCATGATCCAGTTGGGTTTCTTGCGGCCGATGACGCTGCCGGGATGGATCCAGAAGCGCCGCTGGCGCGCGCCCAGGTAGTCGCCGTCCTCGCTCTTCTGGCCGATCTGGCTGAGCAGGCCGGCGAGAATGGCCTTGTGCAGCGCCGCATAGCCGCGGGCGCGTACCGCCGCCTCGCTGGCTTCGGCCTGTTGCTGGGCCTTGGCGTTGACGTGCTTGTCGGTGGTCGGCGCAGGTCGGTTGCCGACTTCCGCCGGTGCCGGCGCCGGACTGTCGGCCTTGCGCGCCTGGAGCCCCAGTTCGCGGCACAGCAGGGTCAGCTGGCGATGGGCATCGCGCCACTCGCGCAGCCGCAGGTAGTTGAGGAAGTGCTTGCGGCACCAGCTGCGCAGGGCGTTGGAGCCCAGCGCCTGGCGCTGCTCTTCGAAACCGTGCCAGAGATTGACCAGGGCGGCGAAGTCGGAATCCGGGTCCTTCCACTGGGCATGGGCCTGATCGGCCTGGGTCTGGCGGTCCGCCGGGCGCTCGCGCGGGTCCTGCACCGACAGGGCGCTGGTGACGATCAGCACCTCGGCGAGGCTGCCCTGCTCGGTCGCTTCGAGCAGCATGCGGCCCAGGCGCGGATCGACGGGCAGGCGCGCCAGTTGCCGCCCCAGGGGCAGCAGGCGCCCCTCGACGTCCACCGCCGAGAGTTCCTGCAACAGGGTGAAGCCGTCCTTGATCGCCTTGCCATCCGGCGGCTCGATGAAGGGGAAGTCTTCGATGCGACCCAGGCGCAGATGCAGCATCTGCAGGATCACCGCCGCCAGGTTGGTGCGCAGGATCTCCGGATCGGTAAAGGTCGGTCGACCGAGGAAATCCTCTTCGCTGTAGAGGCGGATGCAGATGCCCGGCTCGACCCGGCCGCAGCGGCCCTTGCGCTGGTTGGCACTGGCCTGGGAGATGGCTTCGATGGGCAGGCGCTGGACCTTGGCTCTATAGCTGTAGCGACTGATGCGCGCGGTGCCGCTGTCGATCACGTAGCGGATGCCCGGCACGGTCAGCGAGGTCTCGGCGACGTTGGTGGCCAGCACGATCTTGCGCCCCGGACGCGGCTGGAAGATCTTCTGCTGCTCGGCCGGCGTCAGGCGCGCATAGAGCGGCAGCACCTCGGTGAATTTCAGCTGGGCCTTGCGCAGGACCTCGGCGCAGTCGCGGATCTCGCGCTCGCCGGGCAGGAACACCAGGACATCGCCCGGACGCTGACCGACGCTGCGCTCGTGCGCCTCGATCTCGTCCAGCGCCTGGAGGATGCCCTGGTCTACCGAAAGGTCGTCCACCAGCCGTTCGCCGTCTTCGTCCACCTCGGCGCTGAGCGGGCGGTACCAGGTCTCCACCGGATAGGTCCGCCCGGAAACCTCGACGATGGGCGCGCCGTCGAAGTGCCGGGAGAAGCGCTCCAGGTCGATGGTGGCCGAGGTGATGATCAGCTTGAGATCGGGGCGACGCGGCAGCAGGGTCTTGAGAAAGCCCAGCAGGAAGTCGATGTTGAGACTGCGCTCGTGGGCCTCGTCGACGATGATGGTGTCGTAGCGTTCGAGAAAGCGGTCGTGCTGGGTCTCGGCCAGCAGGATGCCGTCGGTCATCAGCTTGATCAGGGTGGCATCGGTGCTCTGATCCTCGAACCGCACCTGATAGCCGACCAGTTCGCCCAGCGGCGAACCCAGTTCCTCCGCCACCCGGGCGCCCACGCTGCGCGCCGCCAGCCGGCGCGGCTGGGTGTGGCCGATCAGCCCCTGCACACCCCTGCCCAATTCCAGACAGATCTTGGGCAGCTGGGTGGTCTTGCCGGAACCGGTCTCACCGGCGATCACCACCACCTGGTGGCCGGCGATGGCGCGCTTGATCTCCTCGCGCTTGGCGGCGATCGGCAGGGCGTCGTCGTAACGGATGGTCGGCACGCTGGCACGCCGCGCCTCGACCTTGGCGCAGGACGCCTGGAAACGCTCCAGCCACTGGGCTTCGCGGGCCGGATCAGGCTGTTTCTGCAGGGCCTGGAGCTGGCGCCTCAGGCGATGGCGATCGGCGTTGAAGGCCTGATCCAGGTTGGCGGCGAGACGGGCAACGGAGGGGGTATCGGTCATGAAACTCTTTCGACGGCGGTCGCTTGGACCGGTAAGTGTAAAAGAGTTGGGGGGTGCGGCGGGGCTTTACAAGAACGGCGGGCGGAAAACCGCTGCGCGGCCGGACGGCGCGCAGCGGCGGAACGGACTCAGCGCTTGGCCTGGACGCTGGCTACGTTCAGCTTGGCCGGCGGCGTGCGTAGGGCCATGTCCAGCGACTGTAGGGCCTTCCAGGCGTCCTGTTGCAGATCGGCGGGATCGGCATGATCGAACTTGATCTTTTCGCCGGCGGCCGGCAGCGGCGGACGGGTGCCGTAGATCAGGGCATAGAAGACCGAGGCGGTCAGGTAGGTACCGGTAAAGGACGGGTGGCTGCCGTCGGGCAGGAACAGACCCGGTTGCGGCTGATCAGCCAGGGCCTTCTGCCAGGCCTGGCCCACCGGGGCCAGCAGCGCGCCGGTTTCCTTGGCCAGGGGGGTGTAGACGCTGTCCAGCTGCGCCTGCATGGTCGGGTTGTTCTGCCGGGCCCAGGTCAGGTAGAGGATCGGCTGGGCACCGTCCTTGCGCGCCAGGTCGGCGATCAGGCGCACGTACTGACGGGTCAGGTCCGGATTCTTCACCGGCATCATGCTGTGGTCCTGGATCACCACGTAGTCGTAGTTGGCCTTGGCCAGCTCGTCCTGCACGTCGTGGCGCTTCCAGTGTTCCTCGAGGCTGGCGCCGCTGAAGGTCACATGCTTGACGTCCAGCGGGCGCGACTGACCGGCGTCAACGGACATTTGACGGACCATCGCCGGCAGATCGTTGACGAAGGTGTAGCTGTTGCCCACGAACAGGACGCGGATGGGTTCACCGGCCTGGACCTGACCGAGCACGCTGGAGCCCAGCAGGAAGAGGCCCAGCACGGCCTGGCGTACGCTAATTCGCATGGTGTGTCCTCAAGGAAAGAGGTCGGAGAGGTGACGGCAAAATGCCGCCTGCGGTTTATACCCGAACCTCTTGCGAAAACCATGCTTGGAAACCGGTGGCACCGCTACCAGTCGACGAGAGGTAGCGGCGCGGGGGACATAGTGAAGTCCTGTTACGCCTTCTTGAGTTCGGCGTCACGCAGTTCGCGACGCAGGATCTTGCCGACGTTGGTGGTCGGCAGGCTGTCGCGGAACTCCACCAGCTTGGGTCGCTTGTAGCCGGTGACGTTGTCGTGCATGTGCTTGAGCACCTGCTCGGTGGTGAGGGACGCACCGGGCTTGGGCACCACGAACACCTTGATCTTCTCCCCCGCCACCTCGTCGGGGATACCGATGGCGGCGCACTGCAGCACCCCGGGCAACTGGGAGAGCACCTCTTCCAGCTCGTTGGGATAGACGTTGAAGCCGGACACCAGGATCATGTCCTTCTTGCGATCGACGATGCGCAGATAGCCATCCGGCTCGATCACGGCGATGTCGCCGGTGCGCAGCCAGCCTTCGGCGTCCAGCACCTCGGCGGTGGCCTCGGGACGCAGCCAGTAGCCCTTCATGACCTGGGGGCCCTTGACGCACAGTTCGCCGGGGGTATCGAAGCCCTGGGCCACGCCATCGGCGTCCACCACCTTGCAGTCGGTGCCCGGCACCGGCACGCCGATGGTACCCAGCCGGCGCCGCTCCAGCGGATTGAAGCTCACCACCGGACTGGTCTCGGTCATGCCATAGCCTTCGCAGATGCCGCAGCCGGTTACCTCTTCCCAGCGCAGGGCCACGGATTGCTGCAGCGCCATGCCACCGGAAAAGGTCACCTTGAGCTGGGAGAAATCCAGCTGGCGGAAATCCTCGTTGTTGCACAGGGCGGCGAACAGGGTGTTGAGGCCGACGAAGCCGTTGAAGCGCCACTGCCGCAGTTCCTTGACCAGCGCCGGCAGGTCGCGCGGATTGGTGATCAGGACGTTGTGGTTGCCCTGGATCAGCATGGCCATGCAGTGAATGGTGAAGGCATAGATGTGATAGAGCGGCAGCGGCGCGATCATCACCTGGGCGCCGCCGCCCAGGTACTTGGTCATCAGCACCTGGCACTGCAGCATGTTGGCCACCAGATTGCGGTGGGTCAGCATGGCGCCCTTGGCGATGCCAGTGGTGCCGCCGGTGTACTGCAGCACGGCGACGTCCTCGGCCGCCGGGTCGGCGTCGACGAAATCGACGTGCTCGCCCTTGGTCATGGCATCGACGAAGCGGATGGAATGGGGAATGCGATAGGCCGGCACCATCTTCTTGACGTGGCGGACCACGGCGTTGACCAGCAGGCGCTTGAAGGTCGGCAGCAGGTCGCCGACCTCGGTGATGATGACGTGCTGGATGTCGGTCTGCGGCAGCACCTGTTCGGCCAGGTGCGCCATGTTGGCCAGGCAGACCAGCGCCCGGGCGCCGGAATCCTTGAACTGGTGCTGCATCTCGCGGGCGGTGTACAGCGGGTTGGTGTTGACCACCACCAGGCCGGCGCGCATGGCGCCAAAGACCACCACCGGATACTGCAGCACATTGGGCATCTGCACGGCGATGCGATCGCCGGGTTGCAGGTCGGTATGCTTTTGCAGGTAGGCGGCGAACTGACCGGACAGCTCATAGAGTTCGCGGTAGCTCAGGGTACGACCCAGGTTGCTGAACGCCGGGCGCTCGGCGTAGGTCTGGCAGGCCTCGCGGAATACCGCCAGGACGTTGCGATAACGGTCCAGGTCTATGTCTGTCTGGATGCCCTCGGGATATTTGTCACTCCAGAAATTCGGCATCATGCAGCCCGCTCCCGCTCTATGGTTATTGTTCGTTGGAGTGCCGTGATCAGCGCTGAACCGGCCCTGCGAGCCTAGCAGCTTTGCCCTGCCCGCAACAGCATCAATATCCGCCCTTAACGTCACCTAATGACCAGATGGTCACTTATGGTCACCTTCTCTCGGGGCTTTTCCGGGCGTCGATTAGCCTCGGGCGGCGAGCCTGGGTAGAATGCCCGGCTTCGCGGCGTCCGCCGCCTTGTCACAGCTGCCGGAGCGCGTCATGAGCCTGACCGAAAACATCCCTTATGAAGCCCTCGAGATCGGCCAGAAGGTGACCGTGACCCGCACCATCGAGCAGCGCGATGTGCTGCTGTTCGCCGCCCTCTCCGGGGACTGCAACCCGCTGCACCTGGACGCCGAATTCGCCGCCAAGACGCTGTTTCGCGAGCCCATCGCCCACGGCATGCTCAGTGGCGCCCTGATCAGCGCCGCGGTGGCCTGCAACCTGCCGGGCCCGGGCACCCTCTATGTCGACCAGACCATGACGTTCGAAAAGCCGGTCAAGCTGGGCGATACCCTGACGGTGGAAATCGAGGTGCTGGAAAAGCTGCCGAAGTTTCGCGTGAACCTGGCCACCCGGGTGTTCAACCAGCACGGCGACAAGGTCGTCGACGGGGTCGCCAAGGTGGTTGCCCCGCGCAAGCCGGTGCAGGTGCAGCAGGTCGAACTGCCCCCCGTCACCGTCGGCTGAGTCGCCCTCCCCACCTCAACTCAGATCGGCCAGGCCTCGCTGCAGCGGGGCCTGCAGACTGAAATCGCTGAACGCCACCTCCATGCCACCCCGCTCCGGGGTGCCACAGACCGGGCCGACACGGTACTCGGCGGCGACGGGCAGGCTGGCCAGGCGCAGCAGCGGCCAGCGCTGACCGTCGAGCGAGGCCTGGACCCGCAGGGTGCCCTGGGTCAGGGTAACCCTCAACCACAGCTCTTCGCGCTCGCCCAGCGTTGCGCCCACGGCCAGATCCGAGCGTCCCAGGGTCAGGACGCTGAGCAATTGCGGGGTATCGTCGAAGTAGCCGATGCCGGCCCGCAGCCAGTACTGCTCGTCGATCCGCACCATCAAGCCGGCATGGTCGCCCTGGTTCTTGCAGCGCGCCGCCACCCGCAGCTGGGCGGTGAAGCCGCTGGTAACCCGGGCGCCGAAGAAGTGGCCGCTGTGGCGCTCGCCGCCGTCGTGGGTGTGGTTCCAGAAGTCACTGTGGCGATCGGTGATGACCCGCAGCCGCTCGGGCTCGGCCAGCCAGGTTTCAGGCTCGTTGATCCAGTGGCAGATGTCGAACATGGGGCTCTCCTCGCGTGCTCGCGCTTGGAGTCCCGCCTGCCCCGCAAGTTCGTCTAGACCCCACCTTTGAGGATGGCGGCGGCGATCTGGTTGAGGCCGATCTCCTGCTCCACCGCGCCGAGCTTCATGGCTTCCTTGGGCATGCCGTAGACCACGCAGCTGTCTTCGTCCTGGCCGAGGGTACGGCCACCGACGTCGCGCAACTCCTTGAGGCCACGGGCGCCGTCGTCGCCCATGCCGGTCATGATGATCCCCAGGGCATTGCTGCCGGCGGCCCGCGCCACCGAGCGGAACAGCACGTCCACCGAGGGGCGATGACGACTGACCGGCGGGCCGTCGACCACGTCCACCTGGTACTGGGCACCGCTGCGCTTGAGCAGCATGTGGCGACCACCCGGCGCGATCAGCACCCGTCCCGGCAGGACCCGATCGCCATGCCGCGCTTCGCGCACCTCCAGCTCGCAGAGGCGATCCAGGCGCTCGGCGAAGGCGGCGGTGAAGCGCTCGGGCATGTGCTGGACCACCACGATGCCGGGGCAGACCCGCGGCAGCGAGGTCAGCACCGCTTCCAGGGCCTGGGTGCCGCCGGTGGAGGTACCCAGGGCGACGATGCGCTCGGTAGTGCGCGCCATGGCCGGGCTGCCGCCGGACGGTAGGATGGCGTCGGCGCTGAGCTTGGGCGTCGGCACCACCGGCACGCCACGCGGCGCCAGGCGCTTGAGATTGGCCCGAGCGGCGGCCTTGACCGCGCTGGTGAGGTCGTCCGAGGCGTCCTTGAGGAATTGCTTGAGGTTGGCCTGGGGCTTGGTGACGATGCTGACCGCCCCGGCGGCCATGGCCTGCAGGGTGGTGGCGGCGCCCTTCTCGGTCAGGGTCGAGCAGATCACCACCGGGGTTGGGCGCTCGGCCATGATCTTCTTGAGAAAGGTGATGCCGTCCATGCGCGGCATCTCCACGTCCAGCACGATGACGTCGGGCCATTGCTTGCGCATCTTGTCCTGGGCGAACACCGGGTCGGCGGCGACCCCCAGCACCTCGATGGCCGGATCCTCCGCGAGACTCTGGGCGAGCACCTGCCGCACCACGGCGGAGTCGTCGACGATAAGGACCTTGATCTTGTTCATGGAGTAAGTCTCGTAAGCGGCGGAACATAGGGTAGCTCCACCTGTTGCATGAGCACCCGGCCGTCGACGAGGTCCAGGGACAGTTTGCGATGGCCGGCGCCGCGGACGTGGGTCCGCACCGTGTGGATACCGGCCTGGGCCAATTGCGCCAGCGCCGCCTCGACATTGACGTCGCCAATGTTGCGGACGCGCCCGCGCAGAAGCTGGGGAAACATGTTGCCACCCCCGTAGAGGTGCACCTGGTAGCCGGAGAGATCACCGCCGTGGCGGGCGATCGCCCCCAGCATCAATTGCAGGGATTCGTCGACATAGTGGCCGTCGGCGGGTGCGCCGGGAGCGGCGCGCTGACGCGTGGGCAGCAGCGCATGGGTCATGCCGCCGAGGCGTCGCTGCGGGTGCCAGAAGACAAAGGACACGCAGGAGCCCAGGATGGTCCGGATCCGCAAATCGCCCTGGCCGAAATACCAGTCGCCAGGACGCAAGAACAGTTCCGGCGCGGCTGCCATGGCTAGAGCGGACGTTGATAGATGGAAGGACTGACCATTTTCAGGGCGTCGGTCACCCCGTTGAGGCTCTCGGAATGGCTGACGAAGAAGTAGCCACCGGGTCGCAGGTGGCGAACCAGACGGGCCACCACCTGGCGCTTGGTGGGCACGTCGAAGTAGATCATCACGTTGCGCAGAAAGATGATGTCGAAGGTGCCCAGCTCCGGCAGCGAGTTGTTCAGATTGATCTGGCGAAAGGCGATCCGCGCGGTCAGCCGCGGATCCACCAGAAAGGTGCCGTCGTTCTCGCCCACGCCCTTGAAGCAATAGCGCCGCAACAGCGCCGGCGGGATGTTCTCGGCTTCGGCGAGCGGATACTGGGCGTTGCGTGCCTTGGCCAGCACCCGGGTGCTGAGGTCGGAGGCGACGATTTCCCAGGGGCGCTCGCCCAGCCCTTCGGCCAGGGTCATGGCCAGGGTATAGGGCTCCTCCCCCGAGGAGCAGGCGCCGCTCCACAGTCGCAGCGGCTGGCGTCTGTCCCAGTTCGGCAGCACCTGCTCGCGCAGGAAGTCGAAGTGCTTGGGCTCGCGGAAGAAGTAGGTCTCGTTGGTGGTCAAGAGATCGACCGCCATCTGGCATTCCGCCTGGTCACGCTGGATCAGCTGGAAATAGGCGTCGTAGCTGGGCGTGCCGCGCTGGCGCACGCGCTTGGCCAGGCGACCGCTCACCAGCGGGCGCTTGGCATCGGACATGCTGATGCCGGCGACCCGGAAGATGAAGCTGCGAAACTGACGGAATTCGCTGTCGGTCAGCGCGGGGAGTTCCATGGCCGGCGACTCAGGCAGCCGTCATGGCGGCGAGCTGGGCGAGATCGTCTGCGCCCAGGACCCGATCCATGTCGAGCAGGATGACGAAACCGGCACCCTGCTTGGCCATGCCGAGGATGAAGTCGGTGCGGATCGAGGCGCCGAAGCGCGGCGCCGGCTCGATGCCGTCGGCGGCGATCTCCAGCACCTCGCAGACCGCGTCCACCACGATGCCGAACACCTGGGGGCCACCGTCGACCTGGATTTCCAGCACCACGATGCAGCTGCGGCGGGAGGTCTCGGTCACCTCGTTGCGAAAGCGCACGCCGAGGTCCATGACCGGCACGGCGGCGCCGCGCAGGTTGATGACGCCACGGATCGCCGGCGGCAGCATGGGCACCGTGGTGACCGCGCCGTACTCGATGATCTCCCGCACGCAACTGGTGTTCACGCCGTAGAGATCACCGGCGAGCTGAAAGGTCAGAAACTGGCGCAATAGCATCAGGCTTGCTCCTCGAAACGGGCGAAACCGGCCGGCACGCTGCCACGGGGCGCACGCCGGGGTGAATCGATCAGTGCCGAAGCGCGCTCGGCCAGGCTCGGACCCGAGTGCTTGGCACCGGGACGGGTGACCTGCTGGGCCACCGGCGAACCGCTCAGGGTGAAGTATTCCATCATCTGCTGGAGCTGCTCGGCCTGGCCGCTCATCTCTTCCGCGGTGGCGGCCAGCTCTTCGGACGCCGAGGCGTTCTGCTGGGTGATCTGGCTGAGCTGCAGCATGGCGCCATTGATCTGCTCGACCCCGGCGCTCTGCTCTTCGGAGGCGGCGGTGATTTCCTGCACCAGGTCGGAGGTCTTGTTGATGGAAGGCACCATCTCGCTCAGCAGGGATCCGGCGCGCTCGGCCAGGGCAACGCTGCTCTTGGCCACGGTGCCGATTTCCTGGGCGGCGACCTGACTGCGCTCGGCCAGCTTGCGCACCTCGGCGGCCACTACGGCGAAGCCCTTGCCGTGCTCGCCGGCACGGGCGGCCTCGATGGCGGCGTTGAGCGCCAGCAGGTTGGTCTGGTAGGCGATGTCGTCGACGATGCCGATCTTGTCGGCGATGGTCTTCATGGCCACCAGGGTCTCGCGCACGGCCTGGCCGCCCTCGTCCGCTTCCCGCGCGGCCTTGCCGGCCATGCCGTCGGTGACCTTGGCGTTCTCGGTGTTCTGGGCGATGGAGGCCGACATCTGCTCGATGCTGGCGCTGGTTTCCTCGACGGAGGCGGCCTGCTCGGTGCTGGCCTGGCTCATGCTCTGGGCGGTGGCCGAAACCTCTTCGGAGGCGCTGGCCAGGCCATCGGCCGAGCTGCGCACGTCACTGATGATCTGCGCCAGGGTGGTGGTCATGGTGCGCACGGCGGCCAGCATGCTGGTGGTATCGCCCTCGCGGGTCGTTACCTCGACGCTCAGGTCACCGCGGGCGACGCGCTGCACCACCTCGGCGGCATAGGCGGGTTCACCACCCAGCTGCCGGATCAGGCTGCGGGTGATCAGGTAGCCGAGCAGGATGGAGATCAGGACTGCCACCGTACCTATCACGATCATCAGATTGCGGGCATCCATGTAGGCGGCAGTAGCTTCTTCACCCGAGGAAACCATGCGTTGGGCCTGATGCTCATTCAGGGCATTGGCGGCAGCCACGAGTTCATTGTTGTTGGGCGCAAAGACGTTGAGCAGGAAGTCCCGGGCCTGGGCGCGATCCGTATCCAGGAGGCGGAAGAATTCAGCGTACTTGTCCTGCAGTCGCTGACGGCTTTCGACGATCGCATTCAGCTTGCGCTTGCCCTCATCGCTCTGCACGCGTCGGCCCAGGTCAGCCAGGATATCCGCGTTTTCCGCACGGACCCGCTTGATGTCGTCCAGGGTCTTGGCGCGCGCCTCGACCGTGTCCTGCAGCAGCAGGTTACGCATCAGCCGGCCGGAATCCAGGGTATTGCGCGACAGGGTATTGGCCAGCACGGTGAGTGGGAAGTTGCGCTGGGACATGGTGTCAGCCGCTTCTTTCATCTTCTCCATGTTCAGGATCGCGACGCCGATCGTCAGCAAGAGCATGAAGATGGCGGCACCGAAACCGATCGCCAGCTTGGTCGAGACGCGAAGAGTGTTCAGCATGGTGGAAGCGCCTCCGGCGCCGGTTACGACTGTTTCGTTTTAGAGGCGCCGGTTACCGTCGCCCGTGCAATGCGGGGATGTCTCAGCTGGCGGCCTGGGCCAGGCTCGCCAGTTCCTGCACATCCAGTACCTGGGCCACGTCGAGCAGGGTCAGAAAGCCGTCCTCGGACTTGACCATGCCGGCGATGAAGTGCGGCGCCAGGCGACTGCCAAAGGCCGGCGCCGGACGGATGTCCGCCGCGGCGATTTCCAGCACCTCGCTCACCGCATCCACCACCACGCCCAGCACCTGGGTGTCTTCGTCGGCGCACACTTCCAGGATGACGATGCAGGTCCGCGGGCCGACCCGGGTCGGTCGCCCGCCGAAGCGGGCTTCCAGATCGACCACCGGGACCACGGCGCCGCGCAGGTTGATCACCCCGCGAATGCAGGCCGGCATCAGCGGGACCTGGGTCAGCTGGCCGAACTCGATGATCTCGCGCACCGCGAGGGTATCCACCGCATAGGTTTCCCCATCGACCACGAAGGTCAGGTGCTGATGGCCGAGGTGTTCGTGGGCGATGTCGCCAAGGGTCAGGGCTGTCATGACGCCATTACTCCGGGAAGCGGACGTAACCGTCCGGCAGGCCGCCCGCGGCCATCTGCGGACGACGCGAGGTTGGCTGGGCCGTGCGGCTGGCGACCGGGCGCGTCTGCTCGATGGCACGCTCCAGGTCCTGGACCGCACGACCCTCGCCAGTGTGGAAGAAGCCCATCAGGCGCTGCAGCTGCTCGGCCTGACCGCTCATTTCTTCGGCGGTCGCGGCCAGCTCTTCCGAGGCCGAGGCGTTCTGTTGGGTGATCTGGTTGAGTTGCAGCATGGCGCTATTGATCTGAGTGACTCCGCTACTCTGTTCTTCGGACGCAGCGGCGATTTCCTGTACCAGATCGGAGGTCTTGCTGATGGACGGTACCATTTCGTCGAGCAGTGACCCGGCGCGCTCGGCCAGGGCCACGCTGCTCTTGGCCACGGTGCCGATTTCCTGGGCGGCGATCTGGCTGCGTTCGGCCAGCTTGCGCACCTCGGCGGCCACCACGGCGAAGCCCTTGCCATGCTCGCCGGCGCGGGCCGCCTCGATGGCGGCGTTGAGCGCCAGCAGGTTGGTCTGGTAGGCGATGTCGTCGACGATGCCAATCTTCTCGGCGATGGTCTTCATGGCCACCAGGGTCTCACCCACCGCTTCGCCGCCTTCGTTGGCCTCGCGCGCGGCCTTGCCGGCCATGCCATCGGTAACCTTGGCGTTCTCGGTGTTCTGGGCGATGGAGGCCGACATCTGCTCGACGCTGGCGCTGGTCTCCTCGACCGAGGCGGCCTGTTCGGTACTGGCCTGGCTCATGCTCTGGGCGGTGGCGGAGATCTCTTCCGAGGCACTGGCCAGGGCATCGGCGGACAGGCGCACGTCGCCGATGATCTGGTTCAGCTTGCCCACGGTGCCGTTGATCGACTCCTTGAGCTCCAGCAACTGGCCCTGGTAGTCACCGCGCACGGTGCGGCTCAGGTCGCCCTGGGCGAGCCCGGCCATGACGCCCATGGCTTCGTTGACCGGGGCGACGATGGCGTCGAGGGTGCCGTTGATGCCGGCGACGATGCGGCGGAAGTCGCCCTGGTGGGCACTGGCATCGGCACGGGTATCGAGGCGACCGGCCATGGCCGCCTGGCTCAGTTGATTGGCGTCTTCGACCAGGCGCTGGATGTTGCCGCGCACTTGTTCGAGGTTGTCGTTGATCACCGCCTTCTGGCCGGGGAAGCGCTCCAGCTGCACCGACAGATCGCCCTCGCCAAAGCTCTTGACGCAGGCCATGGCCTTGGCGGAATCGCTGAGGTGCCCGGCGACCATGCCGTTGACCCCTTCGGCCATGTTGCGATAGGCGCCCTGGAAGCGCTCGGCCGGGATGCGCACCACGGTTTCACCGCGGTCGTGGGCCGCCGACATGCTGCTCATTTCGCCGATCAGGCCGCGCAGGGTGGTGACCATGTTCTGCATGGCCGCCATCAGGCTGGTCTTGTCGTCGCCGCGCAGCTTGATGTCATCGGGCAGATCACCGGCGGCCACACGGCCGGCCAGGGTCGCCACCGCGGCCGGCTCACCGCCCAGCTGACGCAGCAGGTTGCGGGTGATGAAGAAGCCCAGCAGGGCCACAGCCAGCAGGGTCGCCAGGGCGATGGACAGGGCCAGCCAGGTGGCTTCGACCTTGGTCTTCTGGGCGACCTGCACGCCCTGCTGCGCGAGGCTCTCGTTGTAGCCGACGTGCTCGTCGAGGGCCTTGTTGATGGCCAGCATCACGTCGGTGCGGCTGCGCATCAGGGCCTGGGCGTCTTCGTTGCGATTCTGCCGCGACAGGGCGATGACTTGGTCGCCGAGGTTGAACAGCGCCGTGAAGGCGGCGCGATCGGCGGCCAGCAGGCCACGGTCGCGGTCATCCGAGACCAGCGTCTCGTACTTGGCGAGACTCTGGCCAATGCGTTCCTTGGCCGCGGCCAGGTCCTGCTCGGCAGTGGTCATGGCTTCGCTGCTGGTCGACAGTACGTGGCGATAGATGCCCACCACGTAGTCGGAGCGGCTGTCATTGACCTCGCCGAGTGCCTTGAGGCTGGGAACGGTATTGTCATTGCCGTAGTTGGCCGCCTGGAACACCTGGTCGATTTCGTATTGCCCGGTGCCGGCCAGTACCAGGATGCCCAGTAACGCGGACAGCACCAGCAGCAGCATTTTCTTGATGACGGTCATGTCGATGGTCTCAAAAAGGCCACCCGCAGGTGGCCGTAGGATAGGGGTCAGGATTCGAAGGGGACGTAGCCGTCAGGCACGCCCGCGGTACCCGTACGCAGTGCCTTGCCCGGGACCTGCATGGCCTTCGGCC
This sequence comes from Pseudomonas sp. RIT411, assembly GCF_003057735.2. Lineage (NCBI taxonomy): Bacteria > Pseudomonadati > Pseudomonadota > Gammaproteobacteria > Pseudomonadales > Pseudomonadaceae > Pseudomonas > Pseudomonas sp. RIT411. The sequence continues at coordinate 179,593 of NZ_QBIZ02000006.1, read as the reverse complement.
GCGAGGCCTCCAGCGCGCGCTCCAGGTCCTGTACCACCCGGCTTTCGCCGGTATTGAAGAAGCCCATCAGGCGCTGCAGCTGCTCCGCCTGGGTACTCATTTCTTCGGCGGTGCCGGCCAGCTCCTCGGACGCCGAGGCGTTCTGCTGGGTGATCTGGCTCAGTTGCAGCATGGCGCCGTTGATCTGGCTCACCCCGCTGCTCTGTTCTTCGCTGGCCGAGGCGATTTCCTGGACCAGGTCGGAGGTCTTGCTGATGGACGGCACCATTTGCTCCAGCAAAGTGCCGGCGCGTTCGGCCAGAGCCACGCTGCTCTTGGCCACGGTGCCGATCTCCTGGGCAGCGACCTGGCTGCGTTCGGCCAGCTTGCGCACCTCGGCGGCCACTACGGCGAAGCCCTTGCCATGCTCGCCGGCACGGGCCGCCTCGATGGCGGCGTTGAGCGCCAGCAGATTGGTCTGGTAGGCGATGTCGTCGACGATGCCGATCTTGTCGGCGATGGTCTTCATGGCCACCAGGGTCTCGCTGACGGCCTGACCACCCTCCCCGGCTTCCCGCGCGGCCTTGCCGGCCATGCCGTCGGTGACCTTGGCGTTCTCGGTGTTCTGGGCGATGGAGGCCGACATCTGTTCGACACTGGCGCTGGTCTCTTCGACCGAAGCCGCCTGTTCGGTGCTGGCCTGGCTCATGCTCTGGGCGGTGGCGGAGATCTCTTCCGAGGCGCTGGCCAGGGAGTCGGCCGACAGGCGCACGTCGCCGATGATCTGGTTCAGCTTGCCGACGGTGCCGTTGATCGACTCCTTGAGCTCCAGCAACTGGCCCTGGTAGTCACCGCGTACGGTGCGGCTCAGGTCACCCTGGGCGAGCCCGGCCATCACGCCCATGGCTTCGTTGACCGGCGCCACGATGGCGTCGAGGGTGCCGTTGATGCCGGCGACGATGCGGCGGAAATCGCCCTGGTGGGCACTGGCATCGGCGCGGGTATCGAGACGACCGGCCATGGCCGCCTGGCTCAGTTGGTTGGCGTCTTCGACCAGGCGCTGGATGTTGTCGCGGACCTGTTCGAGGTTGTCGTTGATCACCGCTTTCTGCCCGGGGAAGCGCTCCAGCGCCACCGACAGATCGCCTTCGCCAAAGCGCTTGACGCAGGCCATGGCCTTGGCGGAATCGCTCAGGTGGCCGGCGACCATGGCGTTGACGCCTTCGGCCATGCCACGGAAGGTGCCCTGGAAGCGCTCGACGGGGATGCGCGCATCGGTGTCGCCGCGATCATGGGCGGCGGACAGCTGCACCATCTCCGCTACCAGCAGCTGGATGTTGTCGCGGACCTGCTCGAGGTTGTCGTTGATCACCGCCTTCTTGCCGGGGAACCGCTCCAGCGGCGCAGCCAGATCGCCCTCGCCGAAGCGCTTGACGCAGGCCATGGCCTTGGCGGAATCGCTGAGGTGGCCGGCGACCATGGCGTTGACGCCCTCGGCGACGTTGCGGAAGGTGCCCTGGAAGCGCTCCAGCGGAATGCGCGCCTCGGTCTCGCCGCGATCGTGCTCGCTGGCCATGGTGCTCATCTCCTGCACGAGACCGCGCAGGGTCACCACCATGCGCTGCATGGCGGCCATCAGGCTGGACTCGTCGCCGGCACGCAGCTGCAGATCATCGGGCAGGTCGCCCGCGGCGGTGCGGTTGGCGACCTTGGCCACCTCGGCCGGCTCGCCGCCCAGCTGGCGCAGCAGGTTGCGGGTGATGAAGAAGCCGAGCAGACCGATCAGCAGCAGGGTGGCCAGGGAGATGCCGATCGACAGCAGCGTGGCCTGAGTGAGGGTGCCTTCCGCCAGGCTGGATTGTTCCGCGCCCAGCTTCTGGTTGTAGAGGCGATGGGCGTCGAGGACATCCCCGACATGGGTGATGATCTCCTGGTTTTCGCCCAGCAGCCGCTTGACCTCGTCATCCAGGCTGGCGCGCGACAGCGGGATCACCTTGGCGGCGAGCTGGTTAAGCGCGGCGATGGCCTGCTTGTCGTCTTCCCACAGGCGCTTGTCGGTCTCGTCGGAGATCTGCCCCTCGTAGGCCTTGAGGGCCTCTTCGGTCAGCCGCTGCGATTCGCCGAGTTCCTTTTCGGCCTGCCGGGTGGCGGCTTCGCCATCGGCGGCGAGGTGGCGATAGATGTTGGTGATGACATCGGCGGAATGGGCGTCGACGGCGTCGATGCCCAGAATGGCCGGCACGGTATCGTCGTTGCCGAAATTGGCTCGTTCGAACACCTGGTGCAATTGGTAGTAAGCCAGCCCTGCCAGCAGGATGATGCCAAGCAACGCGGAAAGGACCAGCAGGGACATACGTTTGGTAACGGTCATGGACTCGAATTCCTTGTCGGTCAGGTCAGCACGGGAGCGTGGACTGGAGCAGTAACGCTGGTAGACGCGGCCTCTCCTATTAGGCCGGGCACGTTGAGGATCAGCGCCACGGCGCCGGTACCCAGGATGGTGAAACCGCCCAGGCTGCGGTTGTGGCCGAACAGCGGACCGAGCGGCTTGATCACCGTCTGGAATTCGCCGAGCAGCTGATCGACCACCAGACCGGCGCGCTGGCCGGCGTAGCGCACCACCACCACGTTCTGCCGCCGCGGCGGCGCCTCCTCGATGGCGAACAGCTGGCGCAGGCGCAGCACCGGCAGCACCTCGCCGCGCAGGTCGAGGTAATCGTTGCCGTTGGCCTGGACACTGGCCGCCTCGGTCAGCTCGATGCACTCCTCCACCGCCTCCAGGGGCACCACGTAGGTAGCCTTGCCGACGCCGATGAGGAAGCCGTCGATGATCGCCAGGGTCAGGGGCAGGCGAATGGTCACCGTGGTGCCGCGGCCTTCCTCGCTGGTGAGATCGACGCTGCCGCGCAGGGCGGTGATGTTCTTTTTCACCACGTCCATGCCGACGCCGCGACCGGACAGGTTGCTGATCTGCTCGGCGGTGGAGAAGCCCGGTTCGAAGATCAGGTTGAACACATCCTTGTCGGCCAGCACCTGGCCCTCGGCGATCAGGCCGCGCTCGGTCGCCTTGCGCAGGATGCGCTCGCGCGACAGACCGCCGCCGTCGTCGGTGACCTCGATGACGATGCTGCTCGACTCGTGGTAGGCATTGAGCCCCACGGTGCCCTGGGCCGGCTTGCCTCGCGCCAGGCGCAGCTCGGCGGATTCGATGCCATGGTCCATGGCGTTGCGGATCAGGTGGGTCAGCGGATCGCCGATCTTTTCCACCACGGTCTTGTCCAGCTCGGTCTCGCCGCCGCTGATGCGCAGGGCGATGTCCTTGCCAATTTCCTTGGAGACGTCGCGGACCACGCGCTGGAAACGATTGAAGGTGGTGCCGATCTGCACCATGCGCAGGGTCAGGGCGGTGTCGCGGACCTCTTCCACCAGGCGCGACAGCACCCCGGTGGATTCCACCAGAGCCGCCAGACCGCTCTGCTGGGCGATCAGCTGGGTCCCGGCACCGGCGATGATCAGCTCGCCGATGAGGTCGATCAGCTGATCGAGCTTGGTCGCGTCGATACGGATCAGCTGGCCTTCGCCGGCCGGCGCGCGCTGCTCCTTGATCTTGCGCTGCTTGTTCAGGGCCGCATCCACCACCGGCGGATTGACCAGCTGGGCCTCCACCAGGGCTTCGCCGATGGGCTGGCGCGGCGTCGCCGGATCGGCCTGGCGACGCAGCACCTCGTCCAGCTCGGTGGCGGTCAGGGTGCCGCAGCGCACCAGGATCTCGCCCAGGCGCAGGTCTTCCTCGGCCAGGTCGTCGATCAGCTGGCAGTAGTCGCTGCTGCGGCTGTGCGGCGGCAGGATGCGGATCTGGCTGTCCTCGCGGACGAATTCGAAGGCCGCCTCGATGGTCGCCTTGTCGGCGTCGCTGTCGAAGGCGACCTCGAAGCCCAGGTAGCAGGTCTCCGGGTCCATCTCCGCCGCGGCCGGGATGGCGTCGGTCAGGGTGACGATGTTGACGATGCGGCCAAAGCTGTTGAGGTAGCGCACGAAGGCCAACGGATCCATGCCATTGCGCAGCATGTCCGGACCGAAGCGCAGCGACAGGTGCCAGTGGCCGGCGGCGACGCCATCGACCGGTGCCGCCAGGCTACGGGCGGTGGCGGCCGGCTGGGTGGCCTTGGCGCTCGGCTGCAGATAGTGCTCCAGGCGCTGCACCAGCACGGCGCCGGCGGCCTGGAAGTCGGGCTCCGGCTCGCTGCCGGACGATACCCGGGCGATCAGGCCGTTGAGGTGGTCGCAGACCTCCAGGAACAGCGCCGACAGGGTCTCGTCGAAGGCCAGCTCGTTGCTGCGGATGCGGTCGAGCACGCTTTCGGCGACATGGGTGAAGGCCACCACATGGTCCAGGCCGAACAGCCCGGCCGAACCCTTGATGGTGTGGGCGGCGCGAAAGATGGCATTGATCAGCTCGACGTCATCCGGCGCCTGCTCGATCTGCAGCAGCGCGGCTTCCATCTGCTGCAGCAATTCCTCGCTCTCGGCGATGAATGTCTTGAGGATCTCGTCCATGTTCATGCGGCAACACCTTCCGCGGCGGCCGCGGTAAAGAAGTCGGCAAGACCTGCCAGCTCCAGCAGTTCGGTGACGGCGGGGCTGGGGTCGACCAGTTCGAGGCTGCCGCCCAGACGCTGCGCCTCGCGGTGGGCCAGCAGCAGCAACTGCAGACCCGCGGAGTCGAATTCATCGACCTCGGCCAGTTCCAGCGCCACGGTGACCCCGGCGGTCAGGGGCTCCATCAGCAGCGGCTTGCTGTCGGCCGCGGTGTAGATGGTCAGCGGCCCGGTAAGGGGCAAGCGGGTACGAACGATGTCGTTCATGGGGGCAGCCTCCGGGGCCATCAGGGCATGATCAGCTTGGAAACCGCCGCCAGCATCTGCGCCGGCTGGAACGGCTTGACCATCCAGGCCTTGGCACCGGCGGCCTGGCCGGCGGCCTTCTTGGCGGCATCGGATTCGGTGGTGAGCATGATCACCGGGGTGAACTTGTAGGCCGGCAGCTTCTTGGCCGCGGTGACGAAGGTGATGCCGTCCATGTTGGGCATGTTCACGTCGCTGATGATCAGGTGCACCTTGCGCCCGTCCAGCTTGGTCAGGGCATCGCGGCCGTCGCAGCCTTCGATGACGTCGTAGCCCGCGCTTTTCAGGGTCATGGACACCACCTGGCGGATGGAGATGGAGTCGTCGACGATCAGAATGGTCTTGTTGCTCATGACAGCTTTCCTTAAAAGAACGTGATATCGGATTCGGCGGGGGCGGCGGCCGGTCGCTTGCCGTGGTGCACGGCGACCTGCTCGGCCATGGTGTAGGTGCGGGCCAGGTCGGCGAGCCAGCCGCGGGTGTCGAGGGTCGGCAGCGGCTGACCGCTGGCGGCCAGGGCGCGACGGTCGATCACCAGGCGCTCGAGGCGGGCCTGGTCGTCACGGATGTGGCCGAGCATCTGGCTGACGCGATCCTGGAATTGCAGGGCGACCAGCACCTCGGCGATGGCGCCGCCCACGGCTGCGGCGTTGTCGGCCAGGGCATCGCTGCGCTCGACCACGTCACGGGTGGTGCCGCCAAAGGTGCCGATGACCTGTTCGATGGTCTCGCCGGACTGGTTCAGGGTGCCGGTGTCGCGCTCGGCGTGGAGCTGCGAAAGCTCCAGGGTGCGGGCGATGGCGCCGTTCACCGTTTCCACGGTTTCGCCGATCTTCTGCCCGGTATCGCCGGACAGGGTGGAGAGCTTGCGCACCTCGTCGGCGACCACCGCGAAACCGCGCCCGGCTTCACCGGCACGGGCGGCTTCGATGGCGGCGTTGAGGGCCAGCAGGTTGGTCTGGCGCGCCACGTCGCCGACGTCCTTGGCCATGCTCTTGAGCTGTTCGGTCAGGCCGGCCAGGCCGTTGATTTCGTTGAGCAGCGCGCCCTTGCTGGACAGCGCCTCGCGCAAGGCCTGGAGGATGCCGTCCAGCTGGTTCTGGCTGCTGGCCATGAGGTTGACCAGGCGGTCGCCGCTGCCGTGATCGGCGCCGGCCACGCTGTGGATGCGGTCGGCCAGTTCGGCGAAGCGACTGGTCAGGCTGACGATTTCCTGTTCGGTGTGGGCCCGCGCGGCTTCGATTTGCTCGGACCAGACCGGCAGTACAGCCACGCAAAGCGCTTCGAGGGCTTCGTCCCGACCGCTGGCGGGGCTCTGGCTCACGGCCTGGGCGGCGACGCGCTCTGCCTGGCGCGCCTGGGCGCGACGAAGTTGCCAGAAGCCCAGCCCGGCGGCCAGGACCACCTGGGTGGCACTCAGGGCCAGGGTGGTCGGCGTCACGCCGCCCACGAACAGGATCGCCCCGGTGCCGCATGCACCGAGCAATGCAGGAGTGAAGGTAAGGTCGACGAGCGAGGGCGAAGAAGAGGCGTGTTCCACAGGAGGGTACCGGTCTAGACGCCAGCGAAGGCGGGAAGGTGTGACCGGGTTATCAGCTCTGGAACGCTAAACTTTAGCCGCGGACGCTCAATTTATGCTACTAGCATAATGACATCACAATATTTTACGCCAGATTTTTTTTAGAGCTCATCGCGCCGTCTGGCCCGTGCTAGACGGCCTGCCATGGCGCCAGCCTCCTCCAGAACCTCTCTCACATAGCCCAGATGGCGGCTCGCCGCCTCGCGTGCATTCTCCGCTTCCCCCGCAACAATCGCCTGGTAGAGCGCCCGGTGTTGCTCCAGCAGCCGCTCGCGGGTCTCACCCCGTTGGGCGTGCATCCCGCCGATGTTGGTCACCATGTGATGGCGCAGCAATTCGAACAGGCTGCGGATGCTGTGCAGGTAAACGGCGTTGTGGCTGGCCTCGGCGATGGCCAGGTGAAAGGCGGCATCGGCCTCGCCCTCCTCTTCCCGAGTCAGGGTCTCGCGCCGGCGGTAGCAGTCCTCCAGGCGCTCCCAGGCCAGGGTCAGCCGCGCCAGGTCCGGCTCGGTGGCGCGCTGGGCGGCGTAGTAGGCGCAGGCGCTTTCCAGGGTGTGGCGAAATTCCAGCAGATCGCGGCGGGTTTCCTCGCGGCTTTCCAGCAGCGGCAGCAGGGGATCGGTGAAGGCGCTGTTGAGCGCCTCGGTGACGTAGGTACCGCCGCCCTGCCGGCTGAGCAACAAACCGCGCGCGATCAGCTTCTGGATGGCTTCGCGCAGCGAGGGTCGCGACACCCCGAAGCGCTCGGCCAGCACCCGCTCGGCCGGCAGGCGCTCGCCTGGGCGCAGCGAGCCTTCGGCGATCAGCGCTTCCAGGTGCTTGACGATGTCGTCGGACAGACGACGTTGCTTGACCGGTTCGAACCCCATGAAAAACCTCGAAAAATGCTGCGGACAGCAGCGGCCGTCCGCCAGGCGGAAGAGCTGGGCCGACGAAAGTCGCACATCAAGGGGTTTGACAGGCACAAAGACCCCGCTTAACGTGCGTGAAGTCGCCCTTGTAAATTGGTCTTACCAATTTTTGCCACAGGTCGCGATCTTGTGCAACCCCGTCCTGCCGCCTCCCTACAAAAACAATCAAGGAGCACCCGATGGAAACCTGGCAACAGATCTATCTCCCCCTTGGCAGCCTTGGCCTTTCGGCCTTCGTCGCCGCCTTGCCCATTCTGTTCTTTTTCGTCGCCCTCGCCGGTCTGAGACTCAAGGGCCATGTGGCGGGCGCCATCACCCTGGCGATCGCCCTGCTTATCGCCCTGTTCGTCTATCGCATGCCGGTGGACAAGGCGCTGGCCTCGGCCGGCTACGGTTTCCTCTACGGCCTCTGGCCCATCGCCTGGATCATCGTCACGGCGGTGTTCCTCTACAAGCTGACGGTCAAGTGCGGCCAGTTCGACATCATCCGCAGCTCGGTGCTGTCGATCACCGACGATCAACGCCTGCAGGTGCTGCTGATCGGCTTCTGCTTCGGCGCCTTCCTGGAAGGTGCGGCCGGTTTCGGCGCGCCGGTGGCCATCACCGCCGCGCTGCTGGTGGGCCTGGGCCACAATCCGCTGAAGGCGGCCGGGCTCTGCCTGATCGCCAACACCGCGCCGGTGGCCTTCGGCGCCCTGGGCATCCCGACCATCGTCGCTGGCCAGGTGACCGGCATCGACGCCTTCAAGATCGGCGCCATGACCGGCCGCCAGCTGCCGCTGCTGTCGCTGCTGGTGCCGCTGTGGCTGATGTTCATGATGGACGGCATGCGCGGCCTGCGGGAAACCTGGAAGCCGGCGCTGATCTGCGGCGGCACCTTTGCCGTGTTCCAGTACCTGACCTCCAACTTCATCGGTCCGGAACTGCCCGACATCACCTCGTCGCTGGCCGCCATGATCGCCCTCACCGGCTATCTGAAGCTGCGCCAGCCGCAGCACGCCACCGCGGGTGCGACTGCAGTGGTCGGTGGCGGTGGCGGCGCCGCCATGCTGGGCGGTGGGGCCGGCTTCGGCAGCGGCGGTCGGCTGCCGCCGGAACATTCCCTGGGCACCGTGATCAAGGCCTGGTCGCCGTTCCTGATCCTCACCGTGGTGGTGACGATCTGGACCACCAAGGCCTTCAAGGCGCTGTTCGCCAGCGGCGGTGCCCTCTATGTCCTGGTGATCAACGTGCCGGTGCCCTACCTGGACAAGCTGGTGCTCAAGACGCTGCCGATCGTGGCCACGCCGACGCCGATGCCGGCGGTCTACAAGCTCGATCTGCTGTCCGCTTCGGGCACGGCGATCCTGATCTCGGCGCTGATCTCCATGGCCATCTTCCGCATCAAGCCCTCGACCGCCCTGGGCGTGTTCAAGGAAACCCTGGTGGAGTTGCGCAAGCCGATCCTGTCCATCGGACTGGTGCTGGCCTTCGCCTTCGTCGTCAACTACTCGGGCATGTCCACCACCCTGGCCCTGCTGCTGGCCGGTACCGGCGCGCTGTTCCCCTTCTTCTCGCCGCTACTGGGCTGGCTGGGGGTGTTCCTGACCGGTTCGGATACCTCGTCCAACGCCCTGTTCGGCTCGCTGCAGGCCACCACCGCGCACCAGATCGGTGTTTCCGACACCCTGCTGGTGGCGGCCAACAGCTCCGGCGGCGTGACTGGCAAGATGATCTCGCCGCAATCCATCGCCGTGGCCTGCGCCGCCACCGGCATGGTGGGCAAGGAGTCCGACCTGTTCCGCTTCACCGTGCGCCACAGCATCGGCTTCGCCGTGCTGGTCGGGTTGATCACCCTGGCGCAGGCCTATGTGTTCACCGGCATGCTGGTGCACTGATCACGCGGTTCCCGGCGGCGGTTCAGGCCGTCGCCGGTCCTCTTATTACCGGGCCAACCCGGAGTGACGCCTGATGAACGATCTTTTCTACAACGCCGCCCCCAACGTCACCCGCACCGCGCCACCGCTGGCGCCGCCGCGGACCTATCCGCAGCAGAAGCCGACCCAGGTGTATCTGTTCGGCACCTGCGTGGTGGACCTCTTCTATCCCGAAGCCGGCATGGACAGCATCCGCCTGCTGGAGCGCGAAGGCCTGCGCGTGCATTTCCCCCAGGCGCAGAGTTGCTGCGGCCAGCCGGCCTACACCTCGGGCTACACCGAGGAGGCCCGCGCCGTGGCGCGCACCCAGCTGGCGCTGTTCGCCGAGCCCTGGCCGGTGGTGGTGCCTTCCGGCTCCTGCGCCGGCATGCTGCGCCATCACTATGCCGAGCTGTTCGCCGACGAACCCGAGACCCTGCGTCAGGTGCAGGATCTGGCCGAGCGCACCTACGAGCTGGCGGAATTCCTGCTGCACATCTGCCAGGTCGACTACCAGGATCGCGGCGCCCCGACCAAGGTGGCGCTGCACACCTCCTGCAGCGCCCGCCGCGAGATGCAGACCCACCTGCACGGCCGCGCCCTGCTCGGCCAGCTAGAGGCCGTGGAGCGTGTCGACCATGACCACGAAAGCGAATGCTGCGGCTTTGGCGGCACCTTCTCGGTGCGGATGCCGGACATCTCCGGTGCCATGGTGGCGGACAAGACCCGTGCCCTGCAGGACAGCGGCGCGGCCCAGGTGCTCACCGCCGACTGCGGGTGCCTGATGAACATCAACGGCGCCCTGGAAAAGCAGCGCGCCGCCCTGCGTGGCGAACACCTGGCGAGCTTTCTCTGGCGCCGTATCGGAGGTGCCGCATGAACGAGATGCTGAAGATCCCCCTCACCGACGTCAGCGAAGCGCCTCCCTTCAGGACCCGTGCGCGGCAGGCCCTGGGCGACGACCAGCTCAGGCGCAACTTCCGCACGGCCATGGATTCGCTGATGACCAAGCGCCTGGCCAGCATGAGCGATGCCGACGAGCGCGAGCGCCTGCGCGAACTGGGCAATCGCACCCGTGCCCGGGCGCTGTCCAAGCTGCCGGAGCTGCTGGAACGCCTGGAGGCCAACCTCACGCGCAATGGCGTCCAGGTGCACTGGGCCGAGACCACGGCCGAGGCCAACGCCATCGTCCAGCAGATCGCCGAGCGCCATGCGGCCAAACTGCTGATCAAGGGCAAGTCCATGGTCAGCGAAGAGATGGACATGAACCACGTCCTCGGCGCCCAGGGCATCGACTGCCTGGAGTCGGACATGGGCGAGTACATCATCCAGCTCGCCGGCGAGAAGCCGTCGCACATCATCATGCCGGCCATCCACCTCAACCGGCAGCAGGTCGGCACCCTCTTCCACGAGCATCTGGACGAGCCCTACACCACCGACGTCGACGAACTCATCCAGACCGGTCGGCGGGTGCTGCGGCAGAAATTCTTCGAGGCCGACATCGGCATCTCCGGGGTCAATTTCGCCGTCGCCGAGACCGGCACCCTGCTGCTGGTGGAAAACGAGGGCAACGGGCGGATGTCCACCACGGTGCCGCCGGTGCACATCGCCGTGACCGGCATCGAGAAGGTGGTGGAGAATCTGCGCGACGTGGTGCCGCTGCTGTCGCTGCTGACCCGCTCCGCCCTGGGCCAGCCGATCACCACCTACGTCAACATGATCTCCGGTCCGCGCAAGGCCGAGGAACTGGACGGCCCGCGCGAGGTGCACCTGGTGCTGCTGGACAATGGTCGCAGCCAGGCCTTCGCCGACAGCGAATTGCGCCAGACCCTCAACTGCATCCGCTGCGGCGCCTGCATGAACCACTGCCCGGTCTATACCCGCATCGGTGGCCACGCCTATGGCGAGGTCTACCCCGGCCCCATCGGCGCCATCATCACCCCGCACCTGGTCGGCCTAGAGCGCGCACCGGATCATCCCAGCGCCTCCTCGCTGTGCGGCGCCTGCGGCGAGGTCTGCCCGGTCAAGATCCCGATTCCGGCGCTGTTGCGGCGATTGCGCGAAGAGAACGTCAAGGCCCCCGAAGCCGAGCCGCACCTGCTGCGCGGCCAGGGCAGCAAGTTCTCCGCCCGGGAGCGCTGGACCTGGCATGCCTGGCAGAATCTCTACACCTCGCCGCTGCTCTATCGCGGCTTCAGCTACCTGGCCACCCGCTTCGGCCGCTTCACCCCGGGCCAGCTCGGCCCCTGGACTGAGCACCACAGCGCGCCCAGGCCGGCATCCCGCTCGCTGCACGAATTGGCCCGCGAACACCTGGAGAAACGCCCATGAGCGCCCGCGACAACATCCTCGCCAAGCTGCGCGGCAGTCTGCAGGGCACCCAGCCGCTGGCGGACACCTTCGACGAAGCCCTGGTGACCGAACCCTGGCGCTATCCGCCTGAAGAGCGCGTCGCCCGCCTGCGTACCCTGATGGAAACGGTGCATACCGAAACCCATTTGACCACCGCGGCGGACTGGCCGACGCTGGTCGAGCGCATCCTCGCCGAACGGGGGCTGGACCAACTGCTGATTGCCCCCGGCACGCCCCACGGCGCGCGCCTGGTGGAGCGCTGGCAGCGCGACGGCTCACCGCGCTGGAAGGCCTATGATCGCCCCGTGGAAGAATGGAAGGCCGAGCTGTTCAACGACACCCCGGCCAGCCTCACCGGCACCCTGGGCGCCCTGGCCGCCACCGGCAGCCTGGTGCTCTGGCCGGATCGCCAGGAGCCGCGCCTGATGAGCCTGGTGCCCCCGCTGCATATCGCCCTGCTCAGGGCCAGCACCGTGGTGGACAACTTCTACGAGTTGCAGCAACAACACCGCTGGCAGGACGGCATGCCGACAAACGCCTTGCTGATCTCCGGGCCATCCAAGACCGCCGACATCGAACAGGTGCTGGCCTATGGCGCCCACGGGCCCAAGGATCTGGTGGTGCTGATCGTCGAGGATGAGTGAGGGTTGTGGTCCCCTTCACCCCAACCCTCTCCCTCAGGGAGAGGGGGCAGTTAACCCGCGTGGAAAACGCTACGCGGTTTTCCACCCTACGGCGGGGGCATGCGTAGGGTGACAACGGCGCAGCCTTGTCCACGAATTCGATCTTCCGCGCGCAGCCGAGCCCAACAATCCGGCCTCACTCCACCTGCCCGATCCGCTGCGGATCCGGCCAGAACAGCGCCGCCTGCCCCCGCCGCGTACCTTCGGCATCGATCAGATTCCACACCACCCCCGCATGGATCTGGAAGGCCTCTCCCGCCTTGTCGACGCGCCAGCCTTCGTAGCCTGAGGCTTAGCCCTGGCGCCCCACCGCCTCCATCAAGCGCTGTCGCTCGCCGCGGTCCCTGGGCGAGGCGCTGTAACGCGAAGGCATGCCGATGAATTGGGCGTGGGGATAGCCGAAGCAGCTCAGCGCCTGCCGGTTGGCGTAGCAGAACAGCGGATCGCTCTCGGTACGGTGGGCCAGCAGGGCATAGGGTGCCTGCTCGTGCAACCAGGCAGGGACGTCGGCCTCAGGCAAGCCGACAGGACGCGGCAGCGGCTGACCGAGCCAGTGGCGGTAGGAGGCGTCCAGCAGCGGCAGCAGGCTGAGATCGGTGGCGGACAAGGCGGCGGCTCCTGGGTGGGGGGACCCCCGCATTCAAGAGCAAGCCAGCGGAATTGGGAAGCGCGGGGCCACCGCAGCAGGACGCTGCGGCAGCCCAGGCGGCGCGGTTTACTTCACCGCGGAGAGGTCGATGCGCACCACGCTTTCCGGCGCGGTGTTCATGTATTCCTTGTCGAAGGGCGTCTTCACCGTCGCATACAGCGTCTGGCCATCCGGGCTGACCAGCAGGCTGTTGGGGTTGGGCTTGAGGTCGTAGGCCTTCTTCTCGGCGTAGGTGGTGGCGTCGAGAATCAGCAGCCGACCAGTCTCGCGCTGGGTGATGTACAGCTCGTTGCGGGTGGTGTTGAGCTTGATGGCCAGGGCGTCGCCCACCGGCAGGCGCTTGATCACCTTGCCGCTGCGGATATCGAAGACCAGCACGGTCTTGGCTTCGGAGTTGTCGGTCACGAACAGCTGGTGGTTCGCGCGATCCTCGGCCAGGTTCAGCAAGAGGTACTTGCCGCCATCGCCCGGCGTCCAGCGGTGCTCGATCTTGCGGGTGCGCGGATTGATCACCAGCACTTCGCCGCTGCCGTTGGCCGCATAGAGGCGCCCGGTGTCCTCGGAGTACAGCAGGCCGGTCACCCACTTGCCGGCATTGGGAATGCGCGCCTTGAGGGTCAGGGTCTTGGCGTCCACCACCCAGATCACGCCCGGATCGCCGACCCCGCCGACGTACAGCAAGCCGTCGTGGAGAATGACCTGGCGCGGATTGACCGGATGGCCGTCACGCCCCATCTCGTTGAATTTCAGCCGCTTCTCCACCTTGCCGGTGCGCAGGTCGATACGGCTGAGGCCGCCGTCCAGGGAGTTGGTGACGAACAGCGTCTCGCCACTGGCATCGGTGGTCAGGGCGAAGTTCTTCAGATCGGTGTGGATCTGGCCGGTGATGGCCAGGGTGGCCGGATCCAGCTGATAGATCACCCCACCGGTGACGCCCTTGGTCAACTGGGCGGTCGCCGCATAGACCGACTGCTTGGCCGGGCTGTAGGCCAGCTCGTAGACGCCGTAGCCCAGTTCGATGCGCTTGAGTTCGGCCGGTGCCTGGGGCGCGGCCGGTTGCGCAGCGACGGGCGCCGGCGCGGGTCGCGGTGGCGTCGGTGCCTCCGGGCGATTGGAACAGGCTGCCACTGCCAGGGACAGCAGCGCCATGGCGCCCAGCGTCGAGACCTTGTTGAAAGACACCGCCATTTGCTTCTCCTAGGGACGAGGTGCGAGGGATCGAATCGATCCTGAAATGATAAACGTTCGCACTATGCCCAAGGCGCAAAGGTCAGACAAGACCGAAAGAGTTCAAACTCCTATCGGGTGCCGGTCGCCAGCCCCTGCCCGGCCGCTCTGTTCCAGGGCTTTCAGCCGGCCCTGGCGATCCAGGCGAAAGCGCGCGAAATCCTCGGCCAGCTGCAGGTTGCCGCGGTAACAGGCCGCGGCCTCCTGGCGCAGGTCGTCGATGGACGGCGAACGCCCCGCCTCGGCCTGGTAGCGCGGACTGAAATGGGTGAGCAGCAGGGCCGGCAGCGCCTGCGCCTCGGCGAAACGGGCGACGCCCGCCGCGCTGCTGTGGTCCCAGCTCTGCCCGGTCTTGTCGATCTGCGCCTGGGCATAGGTGGCTTCATGGACCAGCAGCTGAGCGCCCCGGCAGGCCTCCGTCAGCAAGGCGGGCGCGTCGTTGTCCCCCGCCACCACCAGCCGTCGTTCGCCATGGGCCGCCTGCAGGAAGTCGGCGCTGCGCAGCAGGCGGCCTTCGTGCAGCACATCCTCGCCGCCATGCAGCCGGCCCCACAGCGGGCCACGCGGCACCCCGGCCGCCGCCAGGGCCGCGGGATCGAGGCGCTGCGGCCGGCGGGTCTCGCGGAAGCGAAAGGCGTGACTGGGCACCCGGTGGGAAAGCGCGAAGGCGTCGATATCCCAGACCCCGACGGAGACGCCCGCGAAGTCTTCCAGGGCGTGGAAGCGCAGTTCGAAGGGCAGGTGCAGTGCGGTCAGCGCCTGGGTGGCGGCGAGCCAGTCCGCCACCGCCTGGGGCGCGATCAGCACCAGCGGCTGGCTGCGTCCGGTCATGGCGGCGCTGGCCAACAGCCCCGGCAGGCCATAGCAGTGGTCGCCATGGACATGGGTGATGCAGATGGCGCGCAGATCCGCGGCCGACAAGGGGGTACGCAGCAGCTGGTGCTGGGTCGCCTCGCCGCAATCGACGAGAAACCAGTCTTTGCCCTGGTCCTCGATCAGGGCCAGGGCTGAGACATTGCGCCGCCGAGTGGGCACCCCGGCCGAGGTGCCGAGAAACAGGAGGTCCATGGGGGCTCCGGGCAAAAGCTCAGTCTAGCGCGGCCACCCCACTGTCGCCCGGGCAACAGTGGCCAGGCACTCCTGCTGCTGGCGAGGCACCCCGGGCCCCGCAAACCCCGAGAAAACGGCCTTTCAGGCCCTGGCAGCGCTCTTGCAAAGCCTCTGGCGTCGACCTTTCAATCGCCGAGGATCACCATGAATCTGCCCGCTCGCCATCTGCCGCCCAGCCCTGCGCCCAGCCCCGACTACGAACAACTGGCCGCCCGCTTCCGTCCGCTCTTTGCGCGCATCGCCGAAGGCGCCCTGGAACGCGAACGCAACCGCACCCTGCCCTATGCGCCCGTCGCCTGGCTCAAGGACGCCGGCTTCGGCGCTGTGCGGGTGCCGGTGGAATTCGGCGGCAGCGGTGCCAGCCTGCCGCAACTGGTTCGGCTGCTGATCGAGCTGGCGGCCGCCGACAGCAATCTGCCCCAGGCCCTGCGCGGCCACTTCGCCTTTGTCGAGGACCGCCTCAACGCCCATGCCAGCACCTCCCAGCGGGTCTGGTTCGAGCGCTTCGTCGCCGGCGACCTGGTGGGCAACGCCTGGACCGAGATCGGCACGGTCAAGCTCGGCGAGGTCATCACCCGGGTCAGCCAGCGGGACGGCGAATGGCGCCTCAACGGCACCAAGTACTACAGCACCGGCAGCTTGTTCGCCGACTGGATCGACGTCTATGCCCAGCGCGACGACACCGGCGGCGACGTCATCGCCGCCATCCGCACCGACCAGCCGGGCGTGCGCCAGTCCGACGACTGGGACGGCTTCGGCCAGCGCACCACCGCCAGCGGCACCTCGGTGTTCGAAAACGTACGGGTGGCGCCCGAGAATCTCATCGACTTCGCCACCCGCTTCAAGTACCAGACCGCCTTCTACCAGCTGGTGCTGCTGGCCGTGATCACCGGCAGCGGCCAGGCCGCCGTGCGCGAATTCGCTGGCGAAGTGCGCGGGCGCACGCGGGTCTACAGCCATGGCAATGCCAGCGCGGCCAGTGCCGATCCCCAGGTACAGCAGGTGGTGGGCAAGGCCTCGGCCTTCGTCTATGCCGCCGAAGCCGCGACCCTGGCCGCCGCCGCGGCGGCCCAGGCCGCCTTCGAGGCCCGCTATGCCGGGGATGCCGCCGCCGAGCATGAAGCCAACGTGGCGGCGGAGCTGGAATCGGCCCAGGCGCAGTCGGCGGTCGCCGAGCTGGTGCTGCGGGCCACCAGTGACCTGTTCAATGCCTTGGGCGCGTCGGCCACCAGCACCCGCAAGGGGCTCGATCGACACTGGCGCAACGCCCGTACCGCCGCCTCGCACAATCCGCTGATCTACAAGGAGCGCATCGTCGGCGCCTGGGCGATCGACGGCAGCGAACCGCCCTTTGTCTGGCAGATCGGCGGCGGCAGCAAGCAGGGCTGACCACCAGAATGCACAACGGCAACCCTGGGGTTGCCGTTGTGCATTCAGCGCGCCGGATCAGTTCGACAGCTGGCGGGCGAAACGCCCCACGGCGCCGACCACTCGCTGGGCACCATCCTGGATCTCCACGATCACCTGGCCGGCCTGCCCCGCCAGTTCTAGGCCCTGCTCGGCCTGGCGCCGACCGTTCTCGATCACCGTCACCGCCTCGCCGGCCAGTTGCTGGTTTTGCTGCACCACTCCGACGATCTCCTCGGTCGCCTTGCTGGTGCGCGAGGCCAATTGCCTGACCTCATCGGCCACCACGGCGAAACCACGACCCTGCTCACCGGCCCGGGCCGCCTCGATGGCCGCGTTGAGCGCCAGCAGGTTGGTCTGTTCGGCGATGCCGCTGATGGTCTTGATGATGGTCCCGATCACCTGGGACTGGTTGTCCAGCGCCTCGATGCCCTTCACCGCTTCCTGCATCTGGGTGGCCAGGGCGCGCATCACTTCCACCGTCTGCTGCGCCACCGCCGCGCCTTTGCGGGCCGTGTCGTCGGTATGCTGGGAGGTCTCGAAGGCCACGCTGGCGGCTTCGGACACTGCCTGCTCCTGCTGGACCTGGTCGGTGATCACGGTGGCGAACTTGACCACCTTGTACAGCCGGTCATGGGCATCGATCACCGGGTTGTAGGAGGCTTCCAGCCAGACATCGCGGCCATGGGCATCCAGGCGCTTGAAGCGATCCACGACGAATTCGCCGCGACGCAGGCGCGCCCAGAATTGCTCGTAGGCCTCGGAATTGGCTTCGGCCGGCTCGCAGAACAGCCGGTGGTGCTTGCCCTTGATCTGCGCCAGGGAATAACCCATGGCCTGCAGGAATCTGTCGTTGGCATCGAGCACCTCGCCCTGGAGGTTGAACTCGATGACGGCCGTGGAACGGCGCAGCGCCTTGAGCAGGCTTTCGTGCTCGCGCGAGGTCTCGATGGTTCGCGTCAGGTTGTTGCAGAACAGTCGGAAGCGCGTCACCTGGCCCTGGCTGTCATGGAAGGGGTGCAGGATGCCGCGCAACCAGGCTTCCTGACCGTCGCCACGCAAGAGATGCAGGGCACCGCTGTAGGGCTCGCCGCGGCTCAGCGCCTGCTGCAGTCGGCGGCTGTATTCCTGGTTGCGGACGTGCGCCGGAATGAGGTCCGCCAGGGGGCGTCCCAGCAGATCCGCGGCGCGCACGCCCATCTCCTTTTCGAAGTTGGCGTTCACCGCGGAGATGCACCCGCGGCCATCCAGTTCCAGGCCCAGCATTTCCACGTCGAGCTCGGCCTTCAGCCGCTTGAAGGAGTCCACCTGCTCGCGGAGGCGCTGCAGTTCTTGTTTTAGGCCTTTGTTGAACATGACACGCCCCTGGTTGGGAGATTAGGTTACCGCTGTATCGACCGGGATTAGTCAGGCCTTTAATGCCGTCAGCAGGACAATGACCAGATGTCCGGAATGCAAGATGGATGGCGGCGGGCCATTAACTAATAACAAAAAAATATTTCAACTCAGGGTTTGGCCGGCATTACGTTCTAACGCCTGTCTGCTCTCTCCATTGCAAGAGTCCCCCATGTCCGATTCCCTGCTGGCCCCCCTCCTTCCCCTGCTGGAGCGCTTCGCTGCCACCGCGGCGGAACGTGATCGTCAGGGCGGCACGCCCAAGGCCGAGCGTGACGCTCTGCGCCAGAGCGGTCTCCTGGCCCTGAGCATTCCTACGGAACTGGGCGGCCTCGGCGCCTCCTGGGATCAAACGCTGGAGGCGGTGCGGCGACTGGCCCGGGTCGACAGCTCCCTGGCCCACGTCTTCGGCTTCCATCACCTGCTGCTGGCCACCGCCCAGCTGTTCGGCCAGCCCGCGCAGTGGCGACCCTGGCTTGAGGGCACCGCGCACGATGGCCTGTTCTGGGGCAATGCCCTCAATCCCCTGGATCGCCGTACCCTCGCCCGCCGCAGCGGCGATGCCTGGCAGGTGGATGGCCAGAAGAGCTTTTGCAGTGGCGCCCTGGATTCGGATCTGTTGCTGCTTTCCGCGCTGGAAAACGATGACAGCGGACGCCTGTTGATCGCCGTGGTACCCACCGGCCGTGCCGGCATCCAGCTGTTCGACGACTGGGACAACAACGGCCAGCGCCAGACCGACAGCGGCAGCGCGCGCTTCGACGGCGTACGGGTCGAACACCAGGAATGGCTGCTCGATCCCGGCCCGCTGAGCACCCCCTTCGCCTGCCTGCGGCCGCTGCTGGCCCAGCTGATCTTCGCCAATATCTTTCTCGGCCTGGCCGAAGGCGCCTTTGCCGAGGCGCGCCGCTACACCACCACCCAGGCACGTCCCTGGTTCAAGTCCACAGCGGCCAGCGCCAGCGAAGACCCCTACATCCTGCGCCACTACGGAGAATTCTGGGTGGCCCTGGAGAGCAGTCGGCTGCTGGTGGAGCGCGCCAACGGCGCCTTCGCCCAGGCCTGGCAGCAGGGCACGGCGCTGACCGCCGCGGCACGGGGTGAACTGGCCATCGCCATCGCCACGGCCAAGGTCGCCGCCAGTCGTCACGGCCTCGATCTCGCCAGCCGCCTGTTCGAGGTCGGCGGGGCCCGCGCCACCGCCGGTGCCCTGCGCCTGGATCGCTACTGGCGCAACCTGCGCACCCAGACCCTGCACGATCCGGTCGATTACAAGCTGTACGAGCTGGGCGACTGGGCCCTCAACGACACCCTGCCCACCCCCAGTTTCTACTCCTGAGGAGCCCGCGATGACCCTGCTGACCCTGACGCGCACACCCGAGGTGCCCCGCTACCGGGCAACGGCCCAGGTGTTCGCCGATCCCAAGTCGCGCGACCTGCTCGCCCACCTGGAAAAGATCGCCCCGAGCGACGCCAGCGTGCTGGTGATCGGCGAAACCGGTACCGGCAAGGAACTGATCGCCCGGCATATCCATGCGCTGAGTCACCGCCATGCCGGCCCCTTCGTCGCCGTCAATTGCGGCGCCTTCGCCGAGAGCCTGGTCGAGGCGGAGTTGTTCGGTCACGAAAAGGGCGCCTTCACCGGCGCCCTGGCCGCGCGCGCCGGCTGGTTCGAGGAGGCCAACGGCGGCACCCTGTTTCTCGATGAGATCGGCGACCTGCCGCTGTCGGTGCAGGTGAAGCTGCTGCGCGTCCTGCAGGAGCGCGAGGTGGTGCGACTCGGCTCTCGCCGCAGCGTGCCGCTGAACGTGCGGATCATCGCCGCCACCAATGTCCCGCTGGAGCGGGCGGTGGCCGAAGGCACCTTTCGCGAAGACCTCTGGTACCGACTCAATGTGGTCAGCCTGCCGCTGTTGCCGCTGCGCCAGCGCCAGGGCGATATCCTGCCGCTGGCCCGGCACTTCCTCCACGCCTATGCCCAGGCGCCGATCGCCCTGACCCCGGCGGCGGAGCGACGCCTGCTGGATCACCCCTGGCCGGGCAATATCCGCGAACTGGAAAACACCCTGCAGCACGCCCTGCTGCTCAAGCCCCAGGGCCTGCTGGATGCCGGTGACCTGTCGTTCGTCCAGCGTCCCAGCCTGGTCCCGGCGGCGCCGCGCCCGACCGAGGCGGCGCCGGTGGACAGCCTGCTGACCGACGCCTTCGCCCAGTTGTTCGAAGAGCAACCGGAGGCCCTGCACGAGCGCGTCGAAGATGCCCTGGTCCGCGCCGCCTACCGCTTCTGCCATCGCAACCAGGTCCACACCGCCCGCCTGTTGGGGCTGAGCCGCAACGTCACCCGTGCCCACCTGATCCGTATCGGCGAGCTGGTGGTCAATCACCGTCGGCCGCTCGCGCCCCGGCCGGAACGCGAGGTCCGCTTCTCCATCTGAAGGGTGTCCTACCCGACGGGGTACCGACAGACCATGGAGCGCCTTACACTGGAGTTTTGCTCCGCGAGGCCTCCGCATGACCGCCCGTACCTTGCTGCACCGCCATCCCGCCCGGCGTGACGACATCGGCGACCTCCAGACACGCCGGCCGCTACCCGGCCCCGGCCTGCCCCATCTGGACCCCTTCCTGTTCCTCAATCATCACGGTCCCCAGGTCTATCCGCCGCACAATGCCGGTCTGCCCTTTGGTCCTCATCCCCATCGCGGCTTCGAGACGGTGACCTTCATCCTCTCCGGTTCGCTCGCCCACCGCGACAGCGGCGGCCATGAGAGCGTCATCGAAGCCGGGGGCATCCAGTGGATGACCGCGGGCAGCGGTCTGGTGCATGCCGAGCTGTCGCCCGCCGCCTTCAAGCGCGATGGTGGTGACCTGGAGATCCTGCAGCTGTGGGTCAATCTTCCCGCCCGCCTCAAGTTCACGCCGCCGGCCTACCACGGCGTTTCCGCCGCGGACCTGCCCCTGATCGAGGCCGATAGCGGCCGGGTACGCCTGCACCTGGCATCGGGCAGCCATGAGGGTATCCAAGGCGCCGTGGCCACCCCGACACCCATCACCCTGATGACCGTCGAGATCGCCCCGGGTGGCCGCGTTACCCTGCCCGCCCCGGCCGGCAACTCGGTGTTCTGCTATGGCGTGCGCGGCACCGTGCAGATCGCCGGCCAGGACGAAGCGCCATGGCAGCTGTTCGAATTCGCCGATGACGGCGACCACATCGACGTCTCCAGCCGCGACGGCGCCGTGCTGCTCTATGGCCATGCGGCGCCCTTCGCCGAGCCCATCGTCGCCCACGGCCCTTTCGTGATGAACAGCGCCGAGGAGATCCGTCAGGCGATCCGCGACTACCAGGCCGGCCTGTTCGGTGACGTACCGGAGTAAGTCGCCCCGCCAGGACGCCGCGCCCAGGCTAGAATCCGGCTTTTGCCTGGAGCATGGCGATGAGTGACGAATTGCGGATAGAGGATCTGGTGGTGGGCGACGGCAAGGCGGTGGTCAAGGGCGCCCTGATCACCACCCACTATGAGGGCTGGCTGGACGACGGCACCCTGTTCGATTCCTCCCGCGCCAAGGGACGGCCCTTCCAGTGCGTCATCGGTACTGGCCGGGTGATCAAGGGCTGGGATCAGGGCCTGATGGGCATGCGGGTCGGCGGCAAGCGGCGCCTGGAGGTACCGGCGGCCCTCGCCTATGGCGAACGCCAGGTCGGAGCGCTGATCAAGCCACATGCCAACCTGAGGTTCGAAATCGAATTGCTGGAAGTCCTGACACGCGACGATTGAGGTCTGGCCGACTTCAGCTCGGCGTCTTGGTATTGCGGCGCACCAACTCAAGCTGGGCTTCGAGCACGCTCAGCCGGGCGAACTGGCGGGTGTAGATGACGAATTGCTCCTGAAAGCTCTGACGGCTCCGGGCAAGGTCCTGTCGATGACTGCGGATCTGCTCTTCAAGCGTCTGCAGCCGCTGCTGGGTGGTTTGCGTCATGGCACCTACTCCTTGTGCTTGGGGTGTCAAATGGACTCTAACCGTGCCCCGACAAGTCGAGCTATAGCCGTTCGTCGTCCCTTAGACCACCGCTGCAGAGCCGTTTCGTCTCGCGAATGCATCAGTGCAAGGCGTGAAAAGCGCATCTTTCCTCACCGAACGATCAAGAAAAAAGGCGACGAACCCGAGGAGGTTCGTCGCCTTCAGGACACACGCGGTAAAAGCTAACGCGGGCCTACCGCCGTGCAGCTGTTGCTGGCATCGACGTATTTCTTCAGCGTCGGCCACTGCGGACGCTCCACGCCATTGACCGGCTCCACCGCCAGCGCGGAAGCACCCCAGCCGGGACCGGCCGCCCAGTAGGTCAGCGGCATGCAGTTCTGCTGCAGATAGGCCAGCATATTGTCGGTGGCGGTCAGCCAGCGGCTGTCACCTGCGGGTACGCCGAACTCGGCGATCATGCCCCGCTTGCCATTGCGCTTGAGCCATTCGACGAAGGGCTTGACCCGATTGACCCCGACCTGCGGATCGATGGTGCTCGGATTCTGGGTGGCATAGGTGCCACTGCCGTCCTCGTCGAGGTAGACGTTGGCCGCGTAGACGATGTTGTTGGCCGGATCCTTCAGATTGAGCAAGGCATTGCTCACCCCGGGCCAGTTGGCCGCGCTACCCCAGGCATTGCCCTGGACGATCACCGGGTGGGTGCGGTCCATGGTGCGGACGCCGTCGATGCCGGACTGGGCCGTCACCGGCCAGCTGCTGTCGGCGCCATTGGGCTTGCCCATGATGTCATAGCCATAGAGCGCGGCATGGTTGCCCCACTGGTAGGCCAGGCGGTACATCAGATCCCAGTAGTTGAAGTTGGTGACGGTACCGGTGCCGATCAGGGTGCCCTTGTAGCGGCCGCCGTTGTCCAGCGCCAGGATCACCTTCATGTTGTACTTCTTGGCCAGCTCCAGCACCTGGGTGACCTGCTGGGTGTAGGCTCCTTCCAGGCTACCGAAGAAGCGGGTCTGCAGGCGCTCCCAGATCACCGGGAAGCGGATCAGCCGCACGCCCTTGGCGCTCCACTGCTGGAAATTCGCCTCGCCCGGCATGATGTAGTTGACGTTGAGAACCCCGGGCAGCGTCTGGGGTGCAAAGGCGGCACCCGAGAAATTCAGCCCCACCAGGTTGAGCTTGGCGCTGTTGGCGGGCGTGCCGGTCGATCCCGTGGGTGTGGTCGTCGAACCGGTGGCGGGCGTGGTGGCACCCGAGGAGCCCGTGCTGCCGGTGCCGATCGCAGGCTTCACCTCGGCCACTGGCGTCGTCACGGCCGGCGTCGCACTGCCCGAGTTGCTGCCCGAACTGGCGCTGCCGGTACTGCCGGTACTGCCGGTACTGCCGGTACTGCCCGTAGAGCCCGTCGTGGTCCCCGGCACCGTCGTCGGCGTGCCGGAGGTGGTGGTCCCGGTCTTCAGGGTCTTGGGATAGCCGTAGGCATTGCCATCGAGCTGCGGGCTCTCGATGAAGACACTCATGTTGCTGCCGACGACCTGGGCATAGGTCACCTTGTAGCTCTTGCCATCGGCCGGCGTGATCTGCGCGCCCACCTTGAAGGCGCCCACGTTGGCCGCCGACGCCGGAATGGAGAAGCCGGCCGCCTTGCGATAGACGCCGTGCAGCCAGTCCTCGTTGGTGAAATCGTTGATCGAGGTGGTCACCCCGGTCGTGGTCGAGCCGCCGGTGTTGCCGGTGCCCGCGGAGGCGCCGGTGCCCGAGCTGCCACCGCTGTTCGAGCCGGTATTGCCGCTGGTGGAGCCACCGCTGCTGCCGGTGGAGCCGCTGGAGCCGCCCGTGGCACCGGTACCGCTGGCTGGCGTGCTGCCGGTCCCACTGGCCAGCGGGCCGATGGCGGTGCAGCTGCTGTCATCGATGTACTTCTTCAGGGTCGGCCATTGCGGCCGGTCGACGCCATTGATCGGCTCTACCGACAGGAAATAGTTGCCCCAACCCGGGCCGGCGGCCCAGTAGGTGGCGGGAATGCAGTTCTGCTTGAGATAGGCCAGCATCCGGTCCATCAGCGGCAGCCAGCGGGGATCGTTATCCGGCACGCCGAATTCGCCGATCATGCCCTTCTTCTTGTTCTTCTTCAGCCACTCGACGAAGGGCCGCACCCGCTCCACGCCATAGTCCTGGCTCAGCTTGCCGACATCGATGCCGGTGTAGTTGCCGCCGGCGCTTTCATCGAAATAGGAATGCGCCTGGAAGATCAGGTTGTCGGACGGATCCTTGAGCGCCAGCAGGGAGTCGTTCCACAGCGGCCAGCGGGTCGCTTCCGACCAGCCGTTGCCTTCGATCATGATCGGCTTGGTCTTGTCGACCGCGCGGACCCCGTTGATGCCGTACTGGGCGGCGATCGGCCACTGGGCCATGGAATCGTGGGGCTCGTTCATGATGTCGTAGGCGTACAGCGACGGCTGACTGCTCCAGCGCTGGGCGATCCGGGTCATGATCTCCTGGTAGCGGTCATAGGGAACCGCCGCGCTGCCGATCACCGATCCGCGATAGAAGGTGTAGTTGTGCAGGTCGAGGATGATGCGCATGCCGTATTTCTGCGCATTGGCGAAGGTCTGGTCCACCAGCGCCGCATAGGTCGGGTCCAGCGGACCGCCCAGCACCGGTTGCAGGCGCTCCCAGATGATCGGGAAGCGGATCAGCTTGATGCCCTTGCCGCTCCACTGCTTGAAGTAGGCCTCGACAGGAAAGATGTAGTGGGTGCCGTTGACGCCCGGCAGTACCTGGCCAGCGAAACCGGCGCCGGACAGGTTCAGGCCGACCAGATTGACCTGCTCGGCCTTGGCACCGGCAGCCAGGGTCAGGGCGGCAACGAAGGGCAGCACCTGGGCTGCTCTGCGGGAAAACTTCAGGAAGGATGGATTCATCATCACCAACTGCGCTAAATCGACAGCCCGCTCCCTGAACACTGGCCGATATGAAGTGAGAGAAGAGTCGCGCCATGTTGCCAAGCGCGACGTTGCCTCCAAGCATGTCCAGCTATACAAGCCACATGCCAACTTCATACCGCTTTACTATGGCCACTATTTAGACATCATTGAGAAGTTTCTAAAGCTTTTGATTTTAAAGGCTTTTCTATAACTACCGTTCATCGACTCCGACGGGTGAATCCATTCACCACTAATCATCAGCGCGTCGATGCAAGTCCGCCGTCAAATTTATTTCCGGAATAATCCGACAACCGACCAAAAGTTCCCGAAGGTGCCAAAAAAAGTAAGTCGCAAATTAACGTGAAACAGATCACATAAATGTGGCTGAGGAACTGCCCATATCTCGTTCGGGTCATGGCTATAACCGCTTCCGGAGCACTTCATGACCTCCCTTACCCTTGCGACCTATAACGTCAACGGCATTCGTGCCCGGTTGCCCATCCTCCTGCAGTGGCTGGAGCGGGAGCAGCCCGACATCGTCTGCCTGCAGGAACTGAAAGCGAAGTCTGCCGACTTCCCGCAGGCGGAGCTGGAAGCTGCGGGCTACGGTGCGCTCTGGGACGGCCAGCCCTCCTGGAACGGGGTCGCCATCCTGGCGCGGGATGACCAGCCACTGGAGGTTCGCCGGGGCCTACCGGGAATGACCGACGATCCCCAGCGCCGCTATCTGGAAGCCGCGGCCAAGGGCGTGGTCGTCGCCTGCCTCTATCTACCCAATGGCAATCCCTGGCCGGGCCCCAAGTTCGATTACAAGCTGGCCTGGTTCGAGCGTTTCATCGAGCATGCCCAGGGACTGATGGCGAGTGGGCATCCCGTGGTGCTGGCAGGCGACTACAACGTGGTGCCGACCGACCATGACATCTACGACCCGAAATCCTGGCGCAAGGACGCCTTGCTGCAACCCGAGAGTCGCGCCTGCTTCGAACGGCTGCTGGACCAGGGCTGGCTGGACGCCTTGCGCGCCTGCCATCCGGATGAGGCGATCTACACCTACTGGGACTATTTCCGCCAACGCTGGCAGCGCAACGCCGGTCTGCGTATCGATCATCTGTTGCTGAGTCGGGCGCTGCAGAAGTCCCTGCAGGAAGCCGGGGTGCATCGCTGGGTACGCGACCTGGAGAAGACCAGCGACCATGCGCCGACCTGGATCCGCTTCAAGGCGCCTGACTGAAGGCGTTCAAGCGTCGCGCAGCAGGTCGTTGGCGTTGAGCAGGGCGAAGAGCACTTCCGGACGCTGATTGAGACCGCGGCGCACCGCGGCCGGTATCGTCTGATGGAGCTTGCGACACAGTCCCGGTCGTGGCTGCAACTCGATGAACATGCCGCGGGCGCTGCGTACCTCTCCCGGCCCTGGCTCGATCTCCAGCTGGATGCCGAGTTGCTCCTGCAGGCGCCGTTGCAGGCGCTGCAGATCGGCCACGCTGGTGACGTTTTCCAGGCGCTCCAGCAGGCGCTGTTCTTCCTGGCGATTGAGCAACAGCGCTCGCGCATCGGCGGCCGGATCGGCCAGCACGGCGTCGCGCTCGCAGGTACAGACGCCAGGCGGACAGGGCGCACGCAAGGAAGCCATCTGACCTCTTTTCCTCTCGTTCCGGAGCAGCAGGATAGCGCCGATCGCCTCACCCTGACGACGGCGGCGCCGAGTGGGCGACACGACAGAACGTCCAGACAGTGAGTCTCCCGGCCGTTTAAGAGACCCCGTGGCCGACACAGGGATCCGCTGCATGCCGAGTACCAAGGGATCACGCTCCGTCCAAAAAACCAATCGATATTAAAAAATAGCTAAAGCTTATTTTTAGATATATGAGATAGCCATTAGGATGAGGCTTTGACTGCCCGCGATATCACCATGCCCACGCTCTCCTCCGACCTCCTGATCGTGCCCGCGGAGCAACAAAGCTCCCTGACCATCCGCGCCAAGGCCCTGGCCTTCGCCGACCCGCGTTCGCGGCAACTGCTCGAGCACCTGGATGCCCTGGCGCCGCGCCCCTCCCCCGTGGTGCTAACGGGCGAATGGGGCACCGGGCGCGAATTGCTGGCGCGACGGCTTCACGAGCGCAGCGGCCGCACCGGACTGTTCAGCAGCCTCGATTGCGCCTCGCTCAGTCGTCGGCATGCTGCGGCCGAACTCTTTGGCTATGTTCCACGCGCCTATGCCGGCACCTCGGGCAGTCGGGTGGGCTGGTTCGGTACCGCCCACGAGGGCAGCCTCTATCTCGACGAGATCGCCGACCTCTCCCGCCCGCTGCAGGAGGAGCTGGTCGAGGTCCTGTCCGACGGAAGCATCCTGCGGCTCGGCAGCAGTCAGCGCACCTCGGTGGACGTCCGCCTGATCGCCGGCTCCAGTATCGATCTGGCGCTGGCCGTCGCAGCCGGCCATTTCGACGAACGCCTCTGGCAACGCCTGGCGCCGGGGCAGGTGGCAGTACCGCCCCTGCGCGAGCGACCGGCCGATCTGCTCCCCCTCGCCCGGCATTTCCTCAGGCTGCATGCCGAACGTCTCGACCGGACACCCCCGGAATTGACGGCTGAGGACGAAGCCGCGCTGATCGCCTATCCCTGGCCGGGAAACATCCGCGAACTTGAACAGGTTCTCCATACCGCGCTGCTAACTGCCTCGACGTCCGGACTCCAGCTTGGCAAGCTGCTGCCACTGTCCCT
Source organism: Pseudomonas sp. RIT411 (assembly GCF_003057735.2). NCBI lineage: Bacteria > Pseudomonadati > Pseudomonadota > Gammaproteobacteria > Pseudomonadales > Pseudomonadaceae > Pseudomonas > Pseudomonas sp. RIT411. The sequence continues at coordinate 151,879 of NZ_QBIZ02000006.1, read as the reverse complement.
GGTACCCCGCTGAACTCTGCCGACAGACGGCAGTCCTAGCCGCGTACCCTTGCTCGAGTCCCAGCATGACCACCCTGCCCATCCTGTCGATGCCCACTCCGCCATAGTCTGCGGCGGCCATCTTTCCCCAGGAAAGATGATCGGAATCCTCGTTTTGTCGCCTCGCGCGGCAGGCGTTGATTCGTGTGGGAAAAGCCCAGGGCTTTTCAGGAATCGATCGACAGGACGTACGTCTTCCGCTGAAGACGTTCAGGCATGCTTTCATGAATATTGTGATCACTGGCCGTTCCGGCCAAGTTTCGCGCGCCTTGCAGCGCGAGTTCGGTAGCACCCATCAACTGACCGTGCTGGGTCAGGCGGATCTCGATCTGGCCCAAACCGGGCAACTGCGCGCAGCCTTCGACCGGCTGGAACCCGACCTCATCCTCAACGCCGCCGCCTATACCGCCGTGGATCAGGCTGAGGCGGAAATCGAACGCGCCGAGGCGATCAACGCCCGGGCACCGCAGATCCTGGCCGAGTTGGCGCGTGAGCGGGATATCCCCTTCGTGCACTATTCATCCGACTACGTCTTCGATGGCCGGGGGCATCAGCCCTACACCGAGGCTTGCGCGCCGGCGCCGCTGAGCGTCTACGGTCGCTCCAAGCTGGCGGGCGAACAGGCGGTACTGGCGGCCGGTGGCCGCGCCCTGGTGCTGCGTACCTCCTGGGTCTACTCCCATGATGGCCAGTGCTTCTTCAACACCATGCGCCAGCTGCTGGCCGAGCGCGACGAACTCCACGTAGTGGAGGATCAGCTCGGCGCCCCCACCTGGGCGCCCACGATCGCCACGGCCACCCGCCAGCTGGTCGAACGTCTGCTGGAGCACGGGGATGTCGGCGGTCTCTATCACCTGACCAATGCGGGCCAGACCTCCTGGTACGGCTTCGCCGCCGCCATCGCCGCGCGCCTGGAGCGACGCGGCGAACTGCGTGCCCGCCTCTATCCCACCACGACCGAACACTACCCCACGCCGGCGACACGACCGCTCTATTCCTGCCTCGACTGCAGCAAGGTCGAAGCAGTCCTGCCGAACGCCCTGCCGGACTGGCAAGCCGACTTCGACCGCTGCTGGGCGCGGTTCGAACGCGATAGAACGCTGAATTGAGCGGGCCGGACCCCGGCGGCGCCTGTCCGCCGGGTCGCCTCGGCTTCAGCCGCAGGCGACGGCGTCCCCCCTCAACGGCTCTCCCGCTCCCCACCCTGGTAGGTCGGTTCAGTCACGTCCTCGTTGGGCGCAGGATGGCCCGGCAGATTCGGTAGCGCCTTGGCCCTTTCCAAGTCGATGCCGGCGCCCTGGGCCACCCGGGTGCCATAGTCCGGATCGCAGTGCCAGAAGTGCCAGACCATGCGCAACTGGATGTCTGCGGGACAGGCCTGCATGTCGGCGACCAGGTTGGCGATGAGATCGTCCCTTTCCCAGTCTTCGAGGCTGCGATAGCGCGCACCGGTCTGCTGGTAGTCAGCAGCCGTCTTGCGGGATTGATAGCGCCCCAGATGGCCTTCGATCCATTGACGATACTCGTGCTGCGGCCGCGGCGCCTCGCTCAGGCCACCCTGGGAGCTGGGCTCGTAATTGACGTGGGGATTGCTCCCGCTGCGATCCACCTGCAGCGCCATCTGGCCATCGCGCTGATTGGTGGCGTAGGGGCATTTGGGCGCATTGATCGGCAATTGCAGATAGTTGGCGCCGACCCGATAGCGCTGGGTATCGGAATAGGACAGGGTCCGCCCCTGCAGCATCTTGTCGTCGGAAAAGTCGATGCCCTCCACCAGCACCCCCGTGCCGAAGGCGGCCTGCTCGGTTTCGGCGAAGACGTTCGAGGGATTGCGATCCAGCACCAGCCGGCCCACCGGCAGCAGGGGAAACTGGTCTTCCGGCCAGCGCTTGGTGTCGTCCAGGGGATCGAAGGGCAATTCGTCGTGCGCCTCGTCCGCCATGATCTGCACGCACATCTCCCACTCGGGATAGTCACCCCGCTCGATGGCGTCGTAGAGATCCCGACTGGCATGGCCCACGTCGTACTTCTGGATCTCGGCCGCCTGCTCGCTGGTGAGATTCCGGATGCCCTGCTTGGGCTCGAAGGAGAACTTGCACAGCACCGCCACGCCCTGGTCGTTGACCAGCTTGTAGGTGTTCACGCTGGAACCCTGCATGTGCCGATAGTCTGCGGGGATGCCCCAGGGGCTCTTCACCCAGGTCACCATGTGCAGCGCTTCCGGGTGATGCTGGACGAAGTCGTAGAAGCGCCAGGGCTCCTGGCGATTGGTGATGGGGTCGGGCTTGAAGGCATGGATCATGTCGGGAAACTTGATGGCGTCGCGAATGAAGAACACCTTCAGGTTGTTGCCCACCAGATCCCAGTTGCCGTCCTCGGTATAGAACTTGATCGCGAAGCCCCGCGGATCGCGCGCGGTCTCGGGCGACTCCTTGGCCCCGATGACGGTGGAGAACCTCAGGAAGACCGGCGTCTTCACCCCGGTTTTGGTCAGCACCTTGGCACAGGTGTAGCGGCTGGCGGGTTCGTCGCCGATGGTGCCATAGGCCTCGAACCAGCCATGGGCGGCGGTGCCCCGGGCATGCACCACTCGCTCGGGCACCCGCTCCCGATCGAAATGGGTGATCTTCTCGATGAACTGGTAGTTTTCCAGCGTGGCGGGGCCCCGCTCGCCCACGCTGCGCAGGCTTTGGTTGTCCCGTACCGGATGACCCTGGCGGGTCGTGAGAGTGATCTTATCGTCGCTCATGGTGGTCTCCAGGCTAGTCACGTCGAACACTGCAGTGACCGGGCCTGTCCGCGGCAGTTGTCAGCCGTCAGACGAGCTGTCCGGAGACGAAACGGCGCCCGGGCCGCTTCTGCTGACCACCCGGGGCTCTAGCCGCTACCTCTCGTCCGTTCGGCGGAAAAAATCGCTGATCGCGCTATCGATCCCATCCAGACTGTTCATCAGCAGTCGATAAGACTCACGGCGATACTCTTTAACAAGAACAGCAGCCGGAGCTTCCCATGCCAGAAGAATACGAAAGCGATCCGCACCCCTGCTCGAAACCGGCGGGGCATTCCGACTTCAACGAAATGGCTGCCGCCGTCGCCGCCGCCATCTCCGTCTGGGCTCTGACCACCCTGGTCGCCTTGCTCGCGGGTTATCACGGCAGTGGTCCGACCAATGTCATCAACCTGCTGGTGGTCCTCGCGGGCGCTTTGGGATTCGTTGGACGGCGCTGGCAACTGGGGCGTCGGTATCGCTCCGTACATCGCTCCGTACATCGCGCCAGATAACCGGCGGAGCCCAACAATCTGCCTACTGATTCTCACCAGAGGCGGAACTGTTTATCATCGGCGCCCTGAAATCATGGCAGGGATGCTCATGTCTTATCTGGTCTTGACCCGTCGCACCGACGAAATCATCAATCTTTCCCTGAAGCCGGGGGCCGATGAAGAACAGGTGCTGGATCTGCTATTCAATGGCGGCATCAACATCCGCATCCTCAAAGTGCAGGGCGACCGCGTGCAGGTAGGCATCCAGGCGCCGACCGACATCAGCGTGATGCGGCAGGAATTGCTGCCCTTCTGAGTCGCCGCTGACCGACCGTCGCTACCGCAACCAGGGCGAGTTGCGGTTGCGCACGTACTCGAAGCGCCCCTCCAGACCCCGCCATTCAACGCCCTGCCAGAGTTCCGGCGCCAGCGTGCCTTCGGCCTGCAGATCCGCTCGATAGTGGGCGAAGAACGGCTGGCCGTCGCGCAGAACGATGACGTTGTGGCGCTCTTCGATCTGGGCGATGAGATCCAGGACGGCTTCGGCCGAGCGGCCGCCGCTCAGGCAATAGCAGCTGCCATATTGATGCAGCATGCTTTCGAAGCGGTAACGATAGAGGGTGCAGCGATCGGTCTCGAGGTGAACGCTCTGCCCCTTGGCATCCTGCAGGGCATGGTGGACGCAGTGGTCGCAGTCCTCGAATTCCTGACGCGACTCCACCCATTCACCGAGAAACTGCTTCTTCCACCGCCATACCAGCAGCCCACGATCTTCAGGCCGGGAATACACGCTGACCTTGTAGAACATCGCTCGACTCCTCTTATTGTTATGCGCCGAAGCCACCGTCCAATGGCTGCCGCTTGCCGCTCGGCCATCGGAGGTCGCACGCTCTGAGGCGTGCCTTTCCAGCATCGCTCCATTTGCCTGAGGCGTCCAGCCATTCCCGGGCGCTGGACCCTACCGCTCGACGGTACGCAGCTACCGCAAACGGCCCTGGATGCGACATGAAGCGCCGCGGCTTCGTCCAACTTCCATACAAGATGACATCGGGTCTGCCGGCCGCTTTATCGCCTCGAGATCACGCAAGACCGCCATTCCAGAGCCGGATACAACAAGGGTACAAGTTCTGGTACCGCCCATCAGGCAAGGCGATATTGGCTGCTCAAGACGATTCCGGCGAACTAGTATTCGGCCAACCGTGATCGCCAGGAGTGGTCGAAATCGCAGCCCTGACAAGGACTTGGACGGTCCCGGTGGCCAAGCAACCGCGCCTGGTCGCGTTCGGATCCCTGACCGGCTGAACGCCTTTTCGCGAATCGCCAGCAGCAGGGCCTGCAGCCGCCCTGGCCATCCAGGGCGGCGCCTCGGTGAACCCCTTATCCACTCAAGGACCTTTTATGACTGGCCTGGATAGCGACTGCAAAGAGGCGCTCCGTTATGCCATCAGAAACTGTCCCGCGCGCACGACGGGCCAGCTGGCGGCCATCGACTATGCCGAACGGGCCATCCGCCACGGCCTGAACGCCCTCTCCCCCCTGGAGCAGAAGACGCTGGCCCTGGAGCTGGGTTTCTGGCTGACCCATTACCAGCGGATCCAGGAGTGCTCCGCTCCTGGCCCAGCCGATGTAGAGACCGCGCAGACGCCTGCGCTCTCCCCTACCAGCAAGATCGACTAGCCAATCCGCAGGCAATAAAAAACCCCGAGGTGCCTGGCACGCTCGGGGTTTTCCGTATTTGGCGGAGAGATAGGGATTTGAACCCTAGGAGCCATTGCTGACTCAACGGATTTCGAATCCGTCCCGTTCGACCACTCCGGCATCTCTCCAACGCGGCGCATGATACCAGTCATGCGGGCAAAAGCGAACAAGCAATTGCAAAAAAAGCTCTGGTATCAGCGGCTTGCGTTTAGAGCGGGACACCCAGGCGCTGGGCGACCTCTTCGTAGGCCTCGATCACGCCGCCCAGACCCTGGCGGAAGCGATCCTTGTCCATCTTCTTGCGGGTTTCCTTATCCCACAGGCGGCTGCCGTCCGGGCTGAATTCGTCGCCCAGCACGACCTTGCCGTGGAACAGCCCGAATTCCAGCTTGAAGTCGACCAGTAGCAGACCGGCGTCGTCGAACAGCTGCTTGAGGATGTCATTGATGCGGAAGGTCAGCGCCTTCATCTCGGCCAGCTGGTCGAGAGTGGCCCAGCCAAAGGCCTGGACATGGCTTTCGTTGACCATGGGGTCGTGCAGCGCATCGTTCTTCAGGAAGAGTTCGAAGGTCGGCGGCGTCAGCTCCAGGCCCTCCTCCACGCCCAGGCGGCGCACCAGGCTGCCGGCGGCGAAGTTGCGCACCACGCATTCCACCGGAATCATCTCGAGCTTCTTGACCAGGCATTCGTTGTCGCCCAGCAGCTGCTCGAACTGGGTGGGAATGCCGGCCGCTTCGAGCTTCTGCATGACGAAGGCATTGAACTTGTTGTTCACCATGCCCTTGCGCTCGAGTTGCTCGATGCGCTCGCCATCGAAGGCAGAGGTGTCGTTGCGGAACAACAGGACCAGGCGATCGGGATCGTCGGTGGTGAATACCGACTTGGCCTTGCCACGGTAGAGTTCTGCGCGTTTTTCCATCTTGGACTCCGGTTCGAAGGGCTTGCAGGCTGTGGACGAACGCAGGTGAGACGACCGGTTCGGGACCAGTACAGCCGGGAAGCGCAGTTTACATAGGATCGTGGATCTTTTGGCCGTGCAGCAACGCCCGACCGCTAAAGAAAAGCCGGTCAGCGCCTCAGGCGATGGCCTGCCACTCCAGCCCCTGCTGCTGATCGGCGATCTGCAGCCAGTCCGCATCGCAGCCCAGCACATTGCTGAAGCAGGCGCGGGCGAGCCAGGGGTTGTTGTTCTTCTCGCTCAGGTGGGCGAGCACCAGATGCTGCAGGCCCGGACAGGCCAGCTCCATCACCAGCTCGGCCGATTGCCGGTTGTTGAGATGACCGCGCACCCCGCCGACCCGTGCCTTGAGGTGATAGGGATAAGGGCCCGCGGCGAGCATGTTGCTGTCGTGGTTGGCTTCGATCACCAGGGCATCCAGGCCACGGTAATGCGCCAGCACCCCAGGGGTGGCCTCGCCGAGATCGGTGAGCACGCCCAGGCGCTTGCGGCCATCGTCGAAGACGAACTGGGTCGGCTCCAGGGCGTCATGGGACACCTGCACCACGGTCACTTCCAGCGCGTCCAGCACCAGCCGTTCGCCGTCCACCAACAGGCCCTGGGCGGCCACCGGCTTGCGCAGGCCGCGACCGGTACCGGCGCTGTAATAGACCGGCACCCCGTGCTTGCGCGCCAGGAGCTCGACGCCCTGCACGTGATCGGAGTGTTCGTGGGTGACCAGGACGGCATCCAGCTGGGCAGGTACCACGCCCAGCCGGGCCAGACGACGTTCGGCTTCCCGCAGGGAGAAGCCGCAGTCGATCAGCACATAGCTGTTATGGCTGTGCACCAGGGTCGAGTTGCCCCGACTGCCGCTGCCCAGGATTGCGAAGCGCATACTGCATGCTCGTCTGAAGCTTTTTCAGCACGCCTTCGGCGATGTCCTGGGGTGCTGCGGTGTTGATGGTCTTGTCCAGGGTGACCTGGACGGTGTTGCCTACCGAGGTGAGGCGCACCTGGAAGCGCCGTGCGCGGGCGTCTTCCTCTTCCTTGGTCTCGCCCTTGCCGAACATGCGGCCGAAGAAGCCCGGCTTGCGCTCTTCGGGCTTCTGCGCGCCTTCGGCGATGTTCACGTAGTAGACGCCCAGGCTGCGATCCATGTCGTCGACGCGGATGTCGGCGCCTTCGATGGCGCGACCTACGCTGGACCAGGCGCGATTCAGATCGCTTTCCAGCACCAGCATGGGCACGCCGCTGCCGTCGACCTCGTAGGTCACGCGCTCGGGGGTGTCGTAGCCACCGGCGGCCAGCAGCGAGACCGAGCCACTGCCCTGCTCGCTGCGGTCCAGGCCGGCCAGCACCTGATTCAGCAGGGCGTCATCGAGTGCCGAGCTGTTCTGGCTGCTGGACCAGGACGGCTCGCTGGAGCTGCCCTGGCTGCGGGTCTGGGTCTGGATGAAGATTTCGCTGCTGCCCGATTGCACGCCCGGCTCGATGCGCAGGCGGGTGCGCAGCTCGTTGCCCGGCTGCAGGCGGCCGTTGGTGCTCAGACTGCGGGCCAGCGGGGTCGACAGCTCGGTGGGCGCCTGCCAGGCGGTGATGATCTCACCGGTCTGCGGACGCTCTTCGGCAATGCGGAAGCCGTTGTCGGTCAGGTACTGACGGGCCACCGGCCAGACGCTGGCGGGGACCTTCTGGGCGGCCAGCCAGCGGGCGTTGCCGCTGCGCTGCACGCTGAACTGTTCGTTGCCACTGCCCTGGACGGCCAGCGGCTGGGGTTTCGGCACTTCGAAGCCATAGGAGCGATTCTGGGTATCAGCCACGTTGGCCGGAATCGGCAGCAGCGGATCCATCGGCTTGGCCTGGACATCGGTCGGCACCTGCATGGGGCCGGTTTCGCGGGCTTCGAGATAGTCATTGCCGCGATCGCGGAAATAACCATGCTCGCCCCACACCCAGCTGCAGCCACTGGCGGTGGCCACGGCCAGACCCAGCGTCGTCAAACCAAGAACACGTTTCATCGACTGCTTCCTAATCACGCCAGCACTCCCGCCTGACGCAGGGCCTGACGTACCACTTCGTGGCAGCGCGAGCTCAGCCAGGTCAGCGGCAGGCGGATACCGGCGTCGATCATGCCCATTTCATGCAGGGCCCACTTCACCGGGATCGGATTCGATTCGATGAACAGATTCTTGTGCAGCGGCATCAGCTGTTCGTTGAGCGCGCGTGCGGTGTCGGCATCGCCCCGCATGGCAGCAGCGCAGAGTTCGCTCATGGCGCGCGGCGCGACGTTGGCGGTCACCGAGATGTTGCCCTTGCCGCCCAGCAGCATGAGTTCGGCGGCGGTGGCGTCATCGCCCGAGTAGACCAGGAAGTCCTTGCCGACACGGGAGAGGATGTCGCGGGCGCGCGCCAGGTCGCCGGTGGCTTCCTTGATGCCGATGATGTTCGGCACCTTGGCCAGGCGCTCGACGGTCTCGGCCAGCATGTCGCAGGCGGTACGGCCCGGCACGTTGTAGAGGATCTGCGGAATGGCGACGGTTTCGGCGATCATGCGGAAGTGCTGGTACAGCCCTTCCTGGGTCGGCTTGTTGTAGTAGGGCACGACCAGCAGACAGGCGTCGGCGCCCGCGTCCTTGGCGGCGCGGGTCAGGTCGATGGCCTCACGGGTGGAATTGCCACCGGTGCCGGCGATGACCGGGATGCGGCCCTTGACCTGCTCGACCACATGACGGATCACGGCAACGTGCTCGTCGACGTCGACCGTGGCGGATTCACCCGAGGTGCCCACCGCGACGATGGCGTCGGTGCCTTCGGCGAGATGGAAGTCCACCAGCTTGGTCAGGTTGTCCCAGTCGATACGCCCCTGGGCGTCCATAGGGGTGACCAGCGCCACCATGCTCCCCGCAATCATGCAACCGCTCCTGCCGGAAAAAGAGAGCGGTAATGGTACTGACGCCTCTGCGCCAGCACAAGCAACGCGCCCCCAACGGGCATTCCCCCCGCGAGCGCTTTTCGCTACCCTTTCGCCTTTGCCAGTCTGTAATTCCCCCTGCCAGGAAGCCTAATGTCCGCCACCCCCCCGATTCGCGAACAATTTCTCGTCATCAGCGCGCTGGGCGCCAACCCCATGGAGCTGACCAACGTGCTCTACCGCAGCTGCATGGACAACCGCTGCGCAGTGGTCAGCAGCCGGCTGAGCCGGCACGGGGAATACAGCGCGCTGATCCTGCAGGTCTCCGGCAACTGGGACGGCCTCGCGCGCCTCGAAGGCGGCCTCGCCGGCCTCGGCAAGCGTCACGGCTTCACCGTCGGCGTCACCCGCAGCGCCGCCCTGGAGAATCGCCCCCAGGCCCTGCCGTACGTCGTCTATGTCAGTGCCGCCTATCGCCCGGACATCCTCAACGAGCTCTGCCAGTTCTTCGCCGACCACAAGATCGAAGTGGAGAACCTGGTCTGCGATTCCTACCAGGCGCCCCAGACCGGCGGCACCATGCTCAACGCTACCATCACCGTGACCCTGCCCGCCGGCACCCAGATCAGCTGGCTGCGCGACCAGTTCCTGGATTTCGCCGACGCCCTCAATCTCGATGCCCTGATCGAGCCCTGGCGGCCACAGAGCAACTGACGGAACCCGCAAGGAGCTGCCCATGAGCGTGACCCTCGACCAACCGCTTCCGGCTTTCCAGGCCCAGGCCACCAGCGGCCTCGAGGTCTCGCCGGCCAGCCTGCGCGGTCGCCAGGCGGTGCTGTACTTCTATCCCAAGGACAACACCCCCGGCTGCACCACCCAGGGCCAGGGCTTTCGGGATCTGCACGAGCAGTTCCTCGCGGTCGATACCCAGGTCTTCGGCATCAGTCGTGACAGCCTGCGCACCCACGAGAATTTCCGCACCAAGCAGGGCTTTCCCTTCGAGCTGATCAGCGACAAGGACGAGACCCTCTGCCAGCTGTTCGACGTGATGCGACAGAAGAAGCTCTATGGCAAGGACTACATCGGTGTGGATCGCAGCACCTTCCTCATCGACCGGGAAGGCGTGGTGCGCCAGATCTGGCGCGGCGTGAAGGTCCCCGGGCACGTCACCGAGGTCCTGGCCGCCGCCCAGGCGCTGAACAAGGCCTGATCAGGCCTTGCGCAGCCAGTAGCGGAAGGTTTCCCCCGCCACCTCTTCGCCCACTAGGGCGTGTCCCGACAGCTTGGCGAAGGTACGGAAGTCGCGTTGCGACCCGGCATCGGTCGCCACCACGGCCAGCACCTCGCCGGAAGACAGGCGGTTGAGTTCCAGCTTGGCCTTGAGCAGCGGCATGGGGCAGCTCAGGCCACTGGCGTCCAGCTGGGCGGTCACCGCGCCGGTGTAGGGTTGGCTCAGATCGGCCATGAGATTCTCCATTGGGGGCTAGGTCAGTGCCCGGGTTTGCTAGGCACCCAGACGGCGGGCCGCTAAAGTAGCCCTTTTGCGGCCACGAGTCTTGCCATGAACGTCCTGCGCCCTGCCCTGCTGTCCCTGGCGCTGCTCGCCGCGCCCCATCTGGCGCAGGGAGCGAACGATCTGCCGTCACTGGGCGATGCCAGCTCTTCGATCGTCTCGCCCGAGCAGGAGTTTCAGATGGGCCGCGCCTGGCTGAGCATGTTGCGCGGCCAGGTCCCGGCCATCAACGATCCGCAGCTCAAGCAATTCGTCGAGCAGACCGTCTACAAGCTGGCCGAAACCAGCGACCTGCAGGACCACCGCCTGGTCTTCATCCTGATCAAGGATCCCGAGATCAACGCCTTCGCCGCGCCCGGCGGGGTGATCGGGGTCAATGGCGGGCTGTTCCTCAAGTCGGAGACCGAAGCCGAATACGCGGCGGTCATGGCCCATGAGTTGGGTCACCTCATCCAGCGCCACTTCGCCCGCGGCGTGGAAAACCAGCAGCGCATGCAGTTGCCGCTGATGGCGGCCCTGCTCGCCGGCATCGTGGCCGCCGCGGCAGGCGGCGGCGATGCGGGAATCGCCGCAATCGCCTCGACCCAGGCGGCGGCCATCCAGAGCCAATTGCGCTTTTCCCGACTCAACGAGCAGGAGGCCGATCGCGTCGGCATCGTCAATCTGGAGCGCGCCGGCTACGACCCGCGCGCCATGCCGGAGATGTTCGGTCGGCTCGCCCGGCAGTATCGCTATGACCGTACCCCGCCGGAATTCCTGCTGACCCACCCGGTCACCGACAGCCGGATCGCCGATACCCAGGCGCGTGCCGAGCGTTTTCCCAAGGGCGGCGTCGAGGATAGCAAGCGCTTCCAGCTGATGAAGGTGCGGGCTCAGATGTATTTCGAGGAAACCGCCGGCCTGCTGGTGAAGCGCTATAGAGCCCAGCTGCAGGAAAACCCGGACAACGACGCGGTCCGCTACGGCCTGGCCATGGGCCTGACCAAGCAGGGCCAGCTCAACGAGGCGCGGGACACCCTGGCGCCGCTGCTGCGCAAGGCGCCGGACGAGATCAGCTGCAACCTGGCCCAGGTCGACCTGGACATCACCGCCAATCGCCTGCCCGACGCCCAGAAACGCGTGCAGCGACTGCTGGAGCTCTATCCGGACGATCTGGCGGTGAGCCTGGCCCAGGTGGACCTGCTTGGCCGCACCAAGCAGGCCAAGGCCGCCAGCCAACTGCTCGACAAGCTGCTCAAGCAGCGGCCGATCGATCCGGATCTGTGGAATCAGGCGGCGGACGTCCGCGGTCAGGCCGGCGACCTGGTCGGCGTGCACCAGGCACGCGCCGAGTACTTCGCCCTCACCGGTGACTACAACCAGGCCATCCAGCAACTGGGCTTCGCCAAGCAGCGCGCCGCCAGCAACTATCAGCTGGCCGCGCGGATCGATGCCCGCCAGCAGGAGATGATCGCCCAGCGCAAGCTGAGCGAAGAAATCCTGCGCTAGCGTCCTGGGCCGCGCCCTCAGGCGTTGCCCTTGACCTTCAGCTGCAGCGCCTGGGTGAAGTCGAGCATGCGCTTGAGCGGCTTGACCGCCCGGGGGATGAGTGCCGGATCGACCAGCACCTCGCCGGAGCCGTCGAGCAGGCAGTTGAGGGTGCGCTCCAGGGTATTCATCGCCATCCACGGGCAGTGGGCGCAGCTGCGGCAGGCGGCGCCGTTGCCGGCGGTGGGCGCCTCGATGAAGGTCTTGTCCGGGCAGGCCTGCTGCATCTTGTAGAAGATGCCGCGATCGGTGGCGACGATGAACTGGCGATTGGGCAGCGTCTGGGCCGCCTTGATCATCTGGCTGGTGGAACCGACATGGTCGGCCAGTTCGATCACCGCCTCGGGCGACTCCGGATGCACCAGGATGGCCGCCTCCGGATAGAGCCGCTTGAGGTCTTCCAGCTGGCTCGCCTTGAACTCCTCATGGACGATGCAGGAGCCTTCCCAGAGCAGCATGTCGGCGCCGGTCTCGCGCTGGATATAGCGACCCAGGTGGCGATCGGGGGCCCAGAGAATGGTCTCGTCGTTGTCCATCAGGTGCTCGACGATGTCCAGCGCGCAGCCGGAGGTGACCACCCAGTCCGCCCGGGCCTTCACCGCGGCCGAGGTGTTGGCGTAGACCACCACGGTGCGCTCGGGATGCTGGTCGCAGAAGGCGGAGAATTCCTCCACCGGGCAGCCCAGGTCCAGGGAGCAGGTGGCTTCCAGGGTCGGCATCAGCACCCGCTTTTCCGGGTTGAGGATCTTGGCCGTCTCGCCCATGAACTTGACCCCGGCCACCACCACGGTGGACGCCGGATGGCGATTGCCGAAACGCGCCATCTCCAGGGAGTCGGCGACGCAACCGCCGGTCTCCTCGGCCAGCGCCTGGATCAGCGGATCGGTGTAGTAGTGGGCGAGCAGCACCGCGTTCTGCGCCTTGAGCTCGCGGGCGATGGCGGTCTTGTAGGCCGCGATCTCGTCCGGCCCGAGCGCCTTGGGCTGCTTGGCGGCCAGATGGGCCTGGACCAGGAGACGTTCGGAAATCTGCACCATGGCGGGTACCTGAAAACGGGGGTCGTCAAGGCCGCGCATCATAGCAGCATCCTGGCCGACTCCCTATGGGCGCCAGCGGCGGCCTGCGCGATGAGTGGCCATCTGCCGCTAATGTCTGGCAACACTTGGCTTTTCACTTCTCCGGCGGTCACGGGTCCGAGACAGGAACGCCCGGTGAGCGTCTCGCCTGGGCCCCCGCTGCTGGAGACCTATCGTGCCGCCCCGTTCGACCTCGCGTTCCCGGACCTCCGATCACGATCTCGCCACCCTCCTCGCTGAACTGCGCGCCCTCCAGGATGCCCTGCACCAGGCCAGCGCGGATCCGCGCCTGGATCGCCAGGCGCTCAATCCTGCCTACCTCGCCAGCGCCCAGAACCTGCTCGCCTATCTGGCGTTACGCGAGGGCGACCTGCATGGCCTGCAGCTGCGCCTCTCCACCCTGGGGCTGTCGTCGCTGGGTCGTTCCGAAGCCGCGGTGCTGCCGGCGGTGGCGACGCTTATCAACACCCTGGAGCGACTGCTCGGCGGGAGCCCGGCGGCGCGACCCACGGCCAAGGCCGCCAACCCGCTGGCGGATCACGCCCGCATGCTGTTCGGCTCCCCTGCCGCCGAGCGGGAGGTGCGCATCATGGTCACCCTGCCGCGCGAGGCCGCGGACAACTATTCCCTGGTGCGGGATCTGCTGGCGGCGCATATGGATTGCGTGCGCATCAACTGCGCCCACGACGAACCGGCCAGCTGGAAGCGGATGATCGAGCACGTGCGCCGTGCCAGCGCGGAGCTGGACCGGCCCTGCAAGGTGTTCATGGACCTGCCGGGCCCCAAGCTGCGTACCGGGCCCATCGCCACGGGCGCGGCGGTGCAGAAGGTGAAGCCCGAACGCGATGCCCGGGGCCGTGTCTGCCAGCCGGCGCGGATCTGGCTGACCGGCCGTCGCCAGCCGCAACCGGCGCCCTCTCCGGCCGCCGCCAGTGTCCAGGTGGGCGAACGCTGGCTGAAGGATCTGCAGCCGGGCGACCATATCCGCCTGGTGGACACCCGGCAGGCACAACGGCGCTGGACGGTCGTCGAGGTCGGCGACCGCGGCTGCTGGGCGGAGGCGACCAAGACCACCTACCTTGCGCCCGGACTGCGTCTGAGCGTCGCGCGCGAGGGGCGCAAGAGACACAGCCGCATTGGTGATTTCGCCCCGCAGCCGGGTGCCCTGCGCCTCGCCGAGGATGATCTGCTGATCCTGACTGCCGACCAGACGCCCGGCCGGCCCGCCAGCCAGGACAGCGGCGGTCGCCTGCTGACACCCGCCACCCTGGGCTGCACCCTGCCCCAGGTGTTCGCCGACGTGCGCGGCGGCGAGCCGGTCTGGTTCGACGACGGCAAGATCGGCGGGGTGATCGAAGGCGCCGATCAGGATGCGCTGCAGGTCCGTATCACCCACGCGCCGGGCGGCGCCAAGCTGAAGGGCGACAAGGGCATCAACTTTCCCCAGAGCAACCTGCGGCTGGCAGCGCTGGGCGAACAGGACCTCGCAGCCCTGGCGTTTGCCGCCGAGCACGCCGACGCCATCGAGATGTCCTTCGTCAACAGCGCCGACGACGTCCGTGCGCTGCTCGCGGAACTCGAGCGCCTGCAGGCCGAGCACCTGGGTGTGGTACTGAAGATCGAGACCCGCCGCGGTTTCGACAACCTTCCCGCACTGCTGCTGGCCGGCATGCAGCGCGGCGGCTTCGGCGTGATGATCGCCCGTGGCGACCTGGCGGTGGAAGGCGGCTTCGAGCGCCTGGCGGCGCTGCAGGAAGACATCCTCTGCCTGTGCGAGGCGGCCCACGTGCCGGTGATCTGGGCGACCCAGGTGCTGGAGAATCTGGCCAAGAAGGGTTCGCCTTCGCGCGCCGAGATCACCGATGCCGCCACCGGAGTCCGTGCCGAATGCGTGATGCTCAACAAGGGCCCGCACATCCTCAAGGCGGTCGCTACCCTGGATGAATTGCTGGTGCGGATGCAGGGCTACAACAGCAAGAAGCGCCAGATGCTGCGCAAGCTGGAACTGGCCACGCCCTGGGCGGACTGATCCGCCCAGGAGCGGTCGGGCCTAGAGCACCTGCAGGCGACCCGCTTCCAGGCGCACCCGGGCGCCATAGGGCCAGGCCTGGTTGTCCGGGCCATGGCCGCTGGGCAGGCCGCGATAGAGGGCGATGCCGCGCGGCGCCAGCCATTCGGCGAAGATCTCTTCCAGCGACTGCTCGACGTTGCGCGCCGGGCAGTCGGTGAAGGTGCCCAGGCAGACCGCGCCGATGCGGTGCTCGGTGAGGTTGCCGAGCAACTGGCAGAGGCTGCGTTCGAGTCGATAGTAGGGCTCGCCGACATCTTCCAGCATGAGGATGGCGCCATCGTGGGGACGCAGCGCCGCGGCGGTGCCGACCACGCTGGCCAGCGTGGTCAGGTTGCCGCCGATCAGCTCGCCGGCAGGCACCTGGGCCGGACCGGCCAGGCGCTCCAGCTGCCAGGCCGGACGGCCACCGGCGCACAGCTCCAGGACTGACTCCAGCGAGCGGGTCCGGGCCGCCTGGGTAGCCGGATCCTCGTCGCGGCGCCCCCAGTCCAGGGCGCCAGGACCATGGATGGCGGTGAGACCGCGGCGATGGAAGGCTTCCAGCAGCACCGTCAGGTCGGAATAGCCGATCAGCGGCCGGCCCTTGCTGCTGGACAGGCGCGACCAGTCCAGCCAGGGCAGCAGCTGTGCGGATCCATAACCGCCGCGCAGGCACCAGACCGCATCCACGTCCGCCTGGCTGAAGGCCCAGTGCAGATCTGCGGCCCGCTCCTCGGCGGTCCCGGCGAGATAGCGATGACGCTTGAGCGCCTGCTCGCCCAGCACCGCTTCGATGCCGGCCGCCTGCAGCTGTTCGATCGCCGCCGTGACCAGCTCCTGCTTGACCGCACCTGCCGGACTTACCAGCGCCACACGCCGCACGGGAGTCATTCCAGCACCTCCACCGGCATGCCAGCCTCGATGACGCCGCGCCCCAGGGGGATGACGTTCATGCCGAACAGCATGCGATTGTCCTGGAAACGGTATTCGCGCAGGGCGGTCAGTGGCTGCCGATCCGGATCCTTTTCGCCGGTCACCGGATCCTGGGTGATGACGATGCAGCGCGAGCAGGGACAGGCGACGGCGAAGTCCACCGTGCCGATGCGCAGCCGTTTCCAGCCGTCCTCGGCATAGGCCGCAGTGCCCTCCACCACCAGATTCGGCCGAAAGCGCAGCATTTCCAGCGGTTTGCCCACCCGCTCCGCCAGATCGGCCAGGGAGGCCTCGCTGGTCAGCAGCAGGGGAAAGCCGTCGGCGAAGTGGACCTTCTGCCCCGGCTCGGCGAAATCGGTATTGATCTGGCGTGCATGGCTTTCGGCGATGTACACCAGGCGGCAGCGGCGCCCGAGGAAGTCGCTCAGCCAGGCATCGGCCTCGGCGGCGACCGGCGCCTGCAGGGTGTCGCGCCAGATGGTCACGCCTAGCTGCTCACCGGTGGCATCGGGCACCGCCACCTCGAGCGGAGTCCGCCCTGGCGCGCTCAGGCGCAGTCGATCGGCGGCCAGCCAGCGCGCCTCGATGTGATTCATCTGCGCAAGCTGGCGCAGGGTCAGGAAGCGACCGGTGTCGGCATCCACCACCATCCAGCGGCGATCCCCCACCAGGCCCAGGGCATCCACCTCGGCCTGGGCGAGGGATTCCACGGCCGTCGACTTGACGGGATAACGATAGAGGGCACTGAGGTGCGACATGGGCGCGGCTTCCTGGCGGCGGACAAAGGCCGTCAGTGTAAGGGAGGCGCCGGAGCGGCGAAACCGCGGGGATCAGCCCTCGGCCAGTGCCAGGCGGCGGCGGACTTCCTCGACCAACTGATCGGGCTGGAACTTGGAGAGGAAGGCGTTGCAGCCGACCTTCTTCACCATGGCTTCGTTGAAGCTGCCCGACAGCGAGGTGTGCAGCACCACATAGAGGTCGGCGAGGCGCGGATCCTGGCGGATCTCGGTGGTCAGGCGATAGCCGTCCATTTCCGGCATCTCGGCATCGGTCAGCACCATCAGCAGCTTCTCGGTCAGCACCACGCCTTCGTCGGCCCAGGCCTTGAGCTTGCGCAGGGCCTGCAGGCCGTCGGTGGCGACGTGGAATTTCAGATCCAGCTGGACCAGGGTGTCGCGCAGCTGGCCGATGGCGGTGCTGGAGTCGTCCACCAGCAGCACCTCGCGACCGCGGGCCTTGGCCAGCAGCGGATCGGCCAGGCGTTCCTGGGAGACCTTGACGTTGTAGGGCGCGATCTCGGCCAGCACCTTTTCCACGTCGATCACCTCCACCAGGCGGTCTTCGATGCGGGTGATGGCGGTCAGGTAGTGCTGCCGTCCGGCACCGCCGGGCGGGGCCTGGATGCTGTCCCAGTTGAGGTTGATGATGCGATCGACGCTGCCGACCAGAAAGGCCTGCACCGAGCGGTTGTACTCGGTGACGATGATGGTGCTGTTCTCGTCGGGCGTGATGGGTCGCATGCCGATGGCGGCGGCCAGGTCGATCACCGGCAGGGTCTGGCCACGCAGGTGGACCACGCCGCAGATCATCGGGTGGCGCTTGGGCATCTGGGTCAGGCGCGGCAGCTTGAGGACTTCCTGCACCTTGAACACGTTGATGGCGAACATCTGCCGGCTGGACAGCTGGAACATGAGAATTTCCAGACGATTCTCGCCAACCAGCTGGGTGCGTTGATCGACGGTGTCGAGAATGCCGGCCATGGAAAGTCCACTCCAAAGATAAGTCAGGTCACAGGCTATCGGCGGCCGTGGACTTTTCTTGAGGCCCGGAAACGGCGAAGCCGCCAGACAGGCGGCTTCGCTCGAATAGCGCCAAGTCAGGCGCGTGGCAGGGTCACGCCGCGCTGGCCCTGGTACTTGCCGCCGCGATCCTTGTAGGACACCTCGCAAGCCTCGTCGGATTGCAGGAACAGCATCTGGGCCACGCCTTCGTTGGCGTAGATCTTGGCCGGCAGGGTGGTGGTGTTGGAGAACTCCAGGGTCACGTGCCCTTCCCACTCGGGCTCCAGCGGGGTGACGTTGACGATGATGCCGCAACGGGCATAGGTGCTCTTGCCCAGGCAGATGGTCAGGACGTCGCGCGGAATGCGGAAATATTCCACGGTGCGCGCCAGGGCAAAGGAGTTCGGCGGGATGATGCAGACGTCGCTGACCACGTCGACGAAACTCTTGTCGTCGAAGTTTTTGGGATCCACCACCGCCGAATGGATGTTGGTGAACACCTTGAATTCGTTGGCGCAGCGCACGTCGTAGCCGTAGCTGGACACCCCGTAGGAGATCACCCGGCTGTCGTCCGCGCCGCGCATCTGGCGCTCGACGAAGGGCTCGATCATGCCGTGCTCCTGGGCCATGCGGCGAATCCACTTGTCCGATTTGATGCTCATGGCAGGTCTGGCTCCGGGGCGAAAAAATTGACCGCGCATTCTAGAGGATCGCAGCGCGGTCTCAAAGGCGAACGGACGAAATCAGTCGTCACTGACGGTGATGGTCGGCATGCCGCCACCGGCCTGACCGCCCAAGGCGATGCGGGCCCCGACTTTGCGCGCCAGTTCCTGGTAGATCAGCGCGATCTGGCTGTCGGGATCGGCGATGGCGGTGGGGCGCCCGGCGTCGGCCTGCTCGCGGATGGCCATGGCCAGCGGCAGCGAGGCCAGGAGGTCCACGCCGTACTGCTCGGCCAGCCGGCCGCCGCCGCCTTCGCCGAACAGGTGCTCGGCGTGGCCGCAGTTGGAGCAGATGTGCACCGCCATGTTTTCCACCACCCCGAGCACCGGGATATTGACCTTCTGGAACATCTCCACGCCCTTCTTGGCGTCCAGCAGGGCCAGGTCCTGGGGCGTGGTGACGATCACCGCGCCGGCCACCGGCACCTTCTGCGCCAGGGTCAGCTGGATGTCGCCGGTGCCCGGCGGCATGTCGATCACCAGGTAGTCGAGGTCATTCCAGGCGGTCTGGGTGATCAGCTGGATCAGGGCGCCGGAGACCATGGGGCCACGCCAGGCCACCGGGGTCTTGTCGTTGGTGAGGAAGGCCATGGACATGACCTCGACGCCATGGGCCTGCAGCGGGATGAACCACTTCTCGTCGCGCACCTCGGGACGGGTGCCCTCGGCGAAGCCGAACATGATGCCCTGGCTGGGACCATAGATGTCGGCGTCCAGCACCCCGACCCGGGCGCCTTCGCGGGCCAGCGCCAGCGCCAGGTTGGCGGCGGTGGTGGACTTGCCCACCCCGCCCTTGCCCGAGGCCACGGCGATGATGTTCTTGACGTTGCCCATGGCTTCCAGCTGCCGCTGGGCGGCGTGGGGCGCGATTATGCAGTCGACCTGGATCTCGGCGGTGTCGACCCCGGGCACGTTCTCCAGCGCGGTCTTGAGCACCTGGGCCAGGCCACCCTTGAACAGTCCGGCGGCATAGCCCAGCTCGAAGCGGGCGCGCACCCGGCCACCGTCCAGCGCGAGGTCGCGCAGGGCACCGGCGCTGAGCAGGTCCTGTTCGAGATAGGGATCGTGATACTGGCGCAGCGCGGCCTCGATGGCCTCGCGAGTCGGAGCGGTCATGCAGACTCCCGGAAACAGCGGATAGGAAAGAGAAGCTGCGGCCTATGCTACCCACTGTCCTTGCTAAAGCCTATCCACGCGGCGCTACACTCCCGGCTTTCCCCTCGCCCGTGGAGCCCTGCGTGAACGCCTCTTCCCTGCACATCAGTTCCACCTTCGACAGCGGCGCCGTCGAGGTGCTGTCCCTGGCCGACCACGCCGACATCCGCCTGCGCATCCGCCCGGACACCGCCTCGCCCTTCACCCAGTGGTTCCATTTCCGTCTCGAAGGCGCCCGCGGCCTGCCCTGCCAACTGAGCTTCGACAACGCCGGCGAGTGCGCCTACCCCGAAGGTTGGCGCGACTATGGGGTGGTGGCCAGCTATTGCGGCCAGCAGTGGTTCCGCATCCCCAGCCGCTATGACGGCAAGACCCTGAGCTGGACGGTCACCCCGGAGCACGACAGCCTGTTCTTCGCCTATTTCGAGCCCTATCCGGAGAGCCGCCACCTGGCCTTCATGGGCGAAGCCCAGCGGCATCCCGCCGTCCGTCTGGAAACCGTCGGCCGTTCGCTGCTGGGACGTTCGCTGGACCTGCTGCGCATCGGCACGCCGGGCGCCGGCAAGAAGAACATCTGGATCATCGCCCGCCAGCACCCCGGCGAGCCCATGGCCGAGTGGTTCGTCGAAGGCCTGCTGCGCCGGCTGCTGGGCCTGGGCGAACACCAGGGCGATCCGGTGGGCGGCAAGCTGCTGGAGCACGCGGTGCTGCACGTGGTGCCGAACATGAATCCCGATGGTTCGGCCCTGGGCAATCTGCGCACCAACGCCGCCGGTGCCAACCTCAACCGGGAATGGCTGGAGCCGGACGAAGGACGCAGTCCCGAGGTGCTGGCGGTACGCCGGGCCATCGCGGCGAGCGGCTGCGATCTGTTCCTCGACATCCACGGTGACGAAGCCCTGCCCTATGTCTTCGTCGACGGCTGCAACGGCCTGCCCAACTTCGGCGAGCGCGAGGAAGCCGAGCAACGGGCCTTCCTGCAGCGCTTCCAGCGCGCCAGTCCGGACTTCCAGACCCAGTACGGCTATCCCCGCGGTCATTTCGGCAGCGAGACCCTGAAGCTCGCCACCAAGTACGTCGGTCATACCCATGGCTGCCTGGCGCTGACCCTGGAGCTGCCGTTCAAGGACAACGCCAACGATCCCCGCCCGGACGTCGGCTGGAACGGTGCCCGCAGCGCCGCCCTGGGTGCCGCCATGGTCAGTGCCCTGTATTGGCAGCTGGCGGATCTCTAAGTCCGGACCTGCACCCGCCCATCCCTACGGATGAAACCGACCGGCCATTTCGCTATGATGGTCGGTCACCTTATCAGCGTCGCGATCCAGCCAAGACCATGACCGAGCCCCGCAAGATTCTCGTCACCAGCGCCCTGCCCTATGCCAACGGCTCCATCCACCTCGGCCACATGGTCGAGTACATCCAGACCGACATCTGGGCGCGCTTTCAGCGGCTGCGCGGCAACCAGTGCCTCTATGTCTGCGCCGACGACGCCCACGGCTCGGCCATCATGCTGCGCGCCGAGCGTGAGGGCATCACGCCCGAACAGCTGATCGACAACGTCAAGCGCGAGCACAGCGCCGATTTCGCCGACTTCGGCGTGGCCTTCGACAACTTCCATTCCACCCATGCGGAAGAGAATCGCGAGCTGTCGCGCGCCATCTACCTGAAGCTGCGCGAAAACGGCCACATCGCCACCCGTCCGGTCACCCAGTATTTCGACCCGGACAAGCAGATGTTCCTGGCCGATCGCTTCATCAAGGGCACCTGCCCCAAGTGCGGCAGTGCCGACCAGTACGGCGACAACTGCGAGAAGTGCGGCGCCACCTACGCCCCCACCGAGCTGAAGGATCCCAAGTCGGCCATCTCCGGCGCGACCCCGGTGCTGCGTGAATCCGAGCACTTCTTCTTCAAGCTCCCCGATTTCACCGACATGCTCAAGGGCTGGACCCGCGGCGGCGCCCTGCAGGAATCGGTCGCCAACAAGATCGCCGAATGGCTGGACGCCGGCCTGCAGGAGTGGGACATCTCCCGGGATGCGCCCTACTTCGGCTTCGAGATTCCCGACGCCCCGGGCAAGTACTTCTATGTCTGGCTGGACGCCCCCATCGGCTACATGGCCAGCTTCAAGAATCTCTGCGATCACCGCGACGACCTGGACTTCGATGCCTTCTGGAACAAGGACAGCACTGCCGAGCTGTACCACTTCATCGGCAAGGACATCGTCAACTTCCACGCGCTGTTCTGGCCGGCCATGCTCGAAGGCGCCGGCTATCGCAAGCCGACCGCGCTCAACGTCCACGGCTTCCTTACCGTCGACGGCCAGAAGATGTCCAAGTCCCGTGGCACCTTCATCAAGGCGCGCACCTACCTGGATCACCTCAATCCCGAGTACCTGCGCTACTACTTCGCCGCCAAGCTCTCGCGCCACGTCGAAGACATCGACCTGAACCTCGAAGACTTCGTGCAGAAGGTCAACTCCGACCTGGTGGGCAAGGTGGTCAACATCGCCAGCCGCTGCGCCGGCTTCATTCACAAGGGCAACGCCGGCCTGCTGGTGGACGCCCAGGCCGCGCCCGAGCTGGAAGCCGCCTTCCGCGCCGCCGCGCCGAGCATCGCCGAGGCCTACGAGACCCGCGACTTCGGCCGCGCCATGCGCGAGATCATGGCCCTGGCCGATCGCGCCAACGCCTGGATCGCCGATAAGGCGCCCTGGAGTCTGGCCAAGCAGGACGGCAAGCAGGATGAGGTCCAGGCCATCTGCGCCCAGGGCATCGAGCTCTTCCGCCAGCTGGCGATCCTGCTCAAGCCGGTGCTGCCCAACCTGGTCGCTGCCGCCGAGAGCTTCCTCAATGTCGCCCCCCTGACCTGGGCCGACCTGGACACGCGCCTGGCCAATCATCAGCTCAATGCCTTCCAGCCCCTGCTCACCCGCATCGAACCCGCCAAGGTGCAGACCATGATCGACGCTTCCAAGGAAGACCTGGCCGCCCAGGCCGCACCCCAGCCCGCCGGCAACGGCGAACTGACCAAGGCCCCGCTGGCCGAGACCATCGACTTCGACACCTTCTCCAAGGTCGATCTGCGCATCGCCCTGATCGAGAAGGCCGAGTTCGTCGAGGGCGCCGACAAGCTGCTGCGCCTGACCCTGGACATCGGCGATGCCAAGCGCAACGTCTTCTCCGGCATCAAGAGCGCCTACCCGGAGCCGAGCCAGCTCGAAGGCCGCCTGACCCTGTACGTTGCCAACCTGGCGCCGCGCAAGATGAAGTTCGGCGTCTCCGAAGGCATGGTCCTGGCCGCCGGCCCCGGCGGTACCGAGATCCACCTGCTCAGCCCCGACATCGGCGCCAAGCCCGGCCAGCGGGTGATGTGATAGCGACGGCGCCCCAGGGCGCCGTCCTTTCAAGTGCAAGCCATGAACGCCCAAACCAACCTCATCAGTGCCATCGACGCCCTCTTGCCGCAGACCCAGTGCGGCAAGTGCGGCCATCCCGGTTGCCAGCCCTATGCGGCGGGCATCGCCGCGGGCGAAGCGCACAACAAGTGTCCACCCGGCGGCACGGCCACCATCCTCGAGCTTTCGGCGCTGCTCCAGCGTCCGGCACTGCCCCTGGACTCGCCCTATCCGATAACGCCCAGCCAGCGCGCGGTGATTCGCGAGGCCGACTGCATCGGCTGCACCAAGTGCATCCAGGTCTGCCCCACCGACGCCATCCTTGGCGCAGCCAAGCTGATGCACACGGTCATCGAAAGCGAATGCAGCGGTTGTGAACTGTGTCTGGCACCCTGCCCGGTGGACTGCATCGACCTGGTGGCGGTACCGGCCCCGGTCGATCGCCCGGCGGAGCGTCGCCGCGCGCAGTACTACCGCCGCCGCTTCGACGCCCGCCAGGCGCGCCTGCAGCGCGACCGCGAGCGCCTGGAGGCCGAACGCCAGCGGCGGCAGGTGCCTCCTGCAGTCAGCACGCCGGCGGAGACGCCGGCCACCGCGGACGCTGCGCTCAAACCCTTGAAGATCGCCGCCGCCATGGCCCGGGTCGCCCTGCAAAAGGCCGAACGGCAACTGGCGCAGTACGGCACACCGGCCCTGGAGGCCCAGGTGCAGCAACTGCGCGAAGCCGCCGAGCAGGCCCAGGTGGCCCTGGACAGCGCGCAGCGTGGAGCGGCCACCGCCAGGGCGCCGGCCCTGGCGACGCCAGCCACCGACCCCGCCGCCCTCAAGCAGGCACGCATCGCCGCCACCCTGGCGCGTGCCCAGCTGACCAAGGCCGAGCGCGCCTTCGGTAGCGCGCCCACCCCCGAGCAGAGCGCTCAACTGGCTGCCCTGCGCGGCGCCGCTCAGCAGGCTGCCCACCGTCTCGCCGCACTGGAATACCCGAACAGCCCATGAACGCCGCCAAACGCCTGGAGATCTTTCGCCGCCTGCACGAGGACAATCCCGATCCCAAGACGGAACTGGCCTACGCCTCGCCGTTCGAGTTGCTGATCGCGGTGATCCTCTCCGCCCAGGCCACCGATGTCAGCGTCAACAAGGCCACCGCCCGCCTCTATCCGGTGGCCAACACCCCCCAGGCCATCCTGGACCTGGGCGTGGAGGGGTTGTCGGAGTACATCAAGACCATCGGCCTCTATAACAGCAAGGCCAAGAACGTCATCGAGACCTGCCGGCTGCTGCTGGAGCGCCATGGCGGCGAGGTGCCCCAGACCCGCGAGGAACTGGAGGCGCTGCCCGGCGTGGGCCGCAAGACGGCCAACGTGGTGCTCAACACCGCCTTCCGCCAGCTCGCCATGGCGGTGGACACCCATATCTTCCGGGTCAGCAACAGAACCAATCTTGCACCCGGCAAGAACGTGGTGGAGGTCGAACTCAGGCTGCTCAAGGTGGTGCCCAAGGATTTCCTGCTGGATGCCCACCACTGGCTGATCCTGCACGGCCGCTATGTCTGCCAGGCGCGCAAGCCCCGCTGCGGCAGCTGCCGGATCGAGGATCTCTGCGAATACAAGGCGAAAACCTCTGACGATTGAAAAAGGGCCTGTCAAAGCCCTTTGGCGATTGAAAAAATCTTTTTTACCGGCCCCTGGTTTGTCGTTATAAGGTGCGCGAAAAGGTCCCGCAGCCCTGTCGATGAGTGCGTGTGATCCTGTCCAGCCTTGCAGGAGTTACCAATGGCCGAAGACAAAAGCGATATCGATGTAGACGATGATTTCGAGACCGATGGCGAAGCGCCCGAGACCGTCGAACCCGTCGTCAGCAAGACCAACCTGACCAAGCGGCGGCTGATCGACAACATGCTCGAAGAGCGCCGCCTGAAGCGGCAGATTTCCGAGTACGACTTCGATCTGTAAGCCATAAAAAACCCCAGCCGAGGCTGGGGTTTTGCGTTGCCAGGCGACCCTTACAGCAGGGTGCGGCCCTTGCCTGCGGCGATGCGCATGCGCAGGGCGTTGAGCTTGATGAAGCCCGCCGCGTCCGCCTGGTTGTAGGCGCCGCCGTCTTCTTCGAAGGTGGCGATGTTGGCGTCGAACAGCGACTCGTCGGACTTGCGGCCGACGACGATGACGTTGCCCTTGTACAGCTTCAGGCGCACCACGCCGTTCACGTTGGCCTGGGAGGCGTCGATCATCTGCTGCAGCATCAGCCGCTCGGGGCTCCACCAGTAGCCGGTGTAGATCAGGCTGGCGTACTTGGGCATCAGTTCGTCCTTGAGGTGGGCCACCTCGCGGTCGAGGGTGATGGACTCGATGGCGCGGTGGGCCTTGAGCATGATAGTGCCACCGGGGGTCTCGTAGCAGCCACGGGACTTCATGCCCACATAGCGGTTCTCGACGATGTCCAGGCGACCGATGCCGTTCTCGCCGCCGATGCGGTTCAGTTCGGCCAGCACGGTGGCCGGGCTCAGTTCCTTGCCGTCGATGGCGACGATGTCACCGTTGCGGTAGGTCAGCTCGAGATAGGTCGGGGTATCCGGCGCGGCTTCCGGCGACTTGGTCCAGCGCCACATGTCTTCTTCATGCTCGGTCCAGGTGTCTTCCAGCACGCCGCCCTCGTAGGAGATGTGCAGCAGGTTGGCATCCATGGAGTACGGCGACTTCTTCTTGCCGTGGCGCTCGATCGGGATCTGATGCTTTTCGGCGTAGTCCATCAGCTTCTCGCGGGACAGCAGGTCCCACTCGCGCCAGGGCGCGATCACCTTGACGCCCGGCTTGAGGGCATAGGCGCCCAGCTCGAAGCGCACCTGGTCGTTGCCCTTGCCGGTGGCGCCGTGGGAGATGGCGTCGGCGCCGGTCTCGTTGGCGATCTCGATCAGGCGCTTGGCGATCAGCGGACGGGCGATGGAGGTACCCAGCAGGTACTCGCCTTCGTAGACGGTATTGGCACGGAACATCGGGTAGACGAAGTCGCGGACGAATTCTTCGCGCAGGTCGTCGATGTAGATTTCCTTGACGCCCATGGCCTTGGCCTTGGCACGTGCCGGTTCGACTTCCTCGCCCTGGCCGAGGTCAGCGGTGAAGGTCACCACTTCGCAGTTATAGGTATCCTGCAGCCACTTGAGGATCACCGAGGTGTCCAGGCCGCCGGAATACGCCAGGACTACCTTCTTCACATCCGCCATGCCGTTCGCTCCCGTGTATTGCGTTGAGTCGGAAAGCGACAATTCTACTGGTCGCCTCGCTGCTTTTACAGGGGCGCGACGCACTCTGATGTCTGGGCGACATGCGGTCGGGGCGGGTCAGCCCTTGGGCTTGGCCGGCGGTGCCGGGGTGGGCGCCAGCGATTCGGGCGGATTGGCCGCGGTACTGGTGGCTGGCGCAGCCGGCGGCTCGCCGCTCGGCGGGACCCGCGAGAACACCAGGGTCACCCGGCGGTTGAGCGCGCGATTGGCCTTGCTGGTGTTGGGCGCCACGGGGTACTGCTCGCCAAAGAAGCGCAATTCGATCTGCTCCGCAGCGAAGCCCTTGCTCTTGAGGTACTCCATCACGGCGATGGCGCGCAGCCGCGATTCCTGGCGGTTGTCCAGGCGGGTGCCCTGGTTGTCGCTGTAGCCGGAGACGATGACATGATTGACCGTCGGATCGGCGTTCAGGTATTCGTCGATGAGGTCGAGCTTGGCCTTGGCGAGGTCGTCCAGGGTATCGCCGCCGCCCGGAAAATTGACCTGGGAATGGCGGATCTGCTCGAAGTTGACCGCCAGCAGCTTCTGGGTGCAGGCCTGGAATTGCTGGTAGGCCGGTTCGAAGCGCACTGGCAACAGTCGCACCTCGACGCGGTCGTCCAGGGCCCCCGAGCGACTCACCTGGGGCATGCGCCCCTCCATCAGCCCCGCCAGCAGGCGCTGCGCCTGCTGCGCGCTGGTGGCCAGCGCCTGCTCGCCCTCAACCACCTTGACCGAGCCAAGGCTGATATCGCCCAGCCCCGGCTTCCAGGGCACCGCCGCCGCCTTCAGGCTGGCGCTGCCCGCCGGCAACCACTGGCCATTGGGCCGCAGTTCGAACACCGTGGACTCGCCCGCGCGGCGCAGGAAGCCACCACTGCCGAAGCGCGGGATGGGCTGCAGCAGGCGACAGGCGAAGATGTCACCCTCCACCTTCCATTCCACGCTCTCGAGCCGGCTCTGGAAGGTCATCCCCCAGGCCGGCACGGCAAGCAGCAGACAGGAAAGGAAGAGGTAACGCGGGCGCACGTCGGACTCCGGAAAGAAAAAGTACCTGGGGTTCTTATCGGTCGAGGGCGCGGAAAACTTGAGCGCGGTCCCGCCGCACGGGTGCCGGCTACCCCCTTTTCCGGTAGCATTTCCCTACTTTCCCGCAGCCTGGAATCCCGCATGACCGACCGGATCACCCTTGCCCGTCCCGATGACTGGCACATTCACCTGCGCGACGGCGCCGCCCTGCAGCAGACCGTCGCCGACGCCGCCCGGGAATTCGGTCGCGCCATCGTCATGCCCAACCTGGTACCGCCGGTGCGCAATGCCGAGCAGGCCGCCGCCTATCGCGAGCGCATCCTGGCGGCACGCCCGGCCGGCAGCCGCTTCGAACCGCTGATGGTGCTCTATCTCACCGACCGCACCAGCCCGGAAGACGTCCGCGCCGCCAAGGCCAGTGGCTTCGTGCATGCCGCCAAGCTCTATCCGGCCGGCGCCACCACCAACTCCGATTCCGGCGTGACCTCGCTGGACAACCTCTTCCCCACCCTGGAAGCCATGGCCGAGATCGGCCTGCCGCTGCTGGTGCACGGCGAGGTCACCCATGCCGAGGTGGACGTCTTCGATCGCGAGAAGAAATTCATCGATGAGCACCTGGTGCGTATCGTCCAGCGCTTCCCGACGCTGAAGGTGGTCTTCGAGCACATCACCACCGGCGACGCTGCGGCCTTCGTGCGCGAGGCCCCGGCCAACGTCGGCGCCACCATCACCGTGCATCACCTGCTGTACAACCGCAACCACATGCTGGTGGGCGGGATCCGGCCGCACTTCTATTGCCTGCCGATCCTCAAGCGCAACACCCACCAGAGCGCCCTGCTGGACGCCGCCACCAGCGGCAATCCCAAGTTCTTCCTGGGCACCGATTCGGCGCCCCACGCGCGGCACGCCAAGGAAGCGGCCTGCGGCTGCGCCGGCTGCTATACCGCCTATGGCGCCCTGGAGCTCTATGCCGAGGCCTTCGAGAGCCGCGATGCCCTCGACCGCCTGGAAGGCTTCGCCAGCCACTTCGGTGCCGATTTCTACGGCCTGCCGCGCAATGCCGAGACCGTCACCCTGGTGCGCGAGGACTGGCAGGCGCCGGCTTCCCTGCCCTTCGGTGACCACGAGGTGATTCCGCTGCGCGCCGGCGAGACCCTGCGCTGGCGCCTGGAGGTGGGTGCATGAGCATGGACGAGACCTTCAGCGACGAACTGGACGCCAGCCAGCCGATGTCCGACTCGCGCATCCCCATGGCACGTCGCTTCCGCGGCTACCTGCCGGTGGTGGTGGATGTCGAGACCGGCGGCTTCAACGCCGCCACCGATGCCCTGCTGGAAATCGCCGCCACCACCGTGGCCATGGACGAGGAAGGCGTGCTCTATCCGGATCACACCTACTTCTTCCGCGTCGAGCCCTTCGCCGGCGCCAACATCGAGGCAGCGGCGCTGGAATTCACCGGCATCAAGCTCGACCATCCGCTGCGCATGGCGGTGGGTGAAGAGCTGGCGCTCAGCGAGATCTTCAAGGGCGTGCGCAAGTCGCTCAAGTCCAGCGGCTGCAAGAGGGCCATCCTGGTCGGCCACAACAGCAGCTTCGACCTGGGCTTCCTCAATGCCGCGGTGTTGCGCTGCGGCCTGAAGCGCAATCCCTTCCACCCCTTCTCCAGCTTCGATACCGCGACCCTCGCCGGCTTGGCCTATGGCCAGACGGTGCTGGCCAAGGCCTGTCAGGCGGCCGGCATCGAATTCGATAACCGCGAAGCCCACTCCGCCCGCTACGACACCGAGAAGACCGCCGAGCTGTTCTGCGGCATCGTCAATCGCTGGCGGGAGATGGGTGGCTGGGTCGATCTCGACTGACCGTCCGTCGCCGATCCTGCCTTTGATGAGATTTTGCCGCCTACAACTTTGACAATCATTCTCATTGTCATTAGCTTTGGCGGCACCTCCACTCATACAGCAGGCGATCCATGTACGTGTGTCTTTGCCGTGGCGTGACCGACAAGCAGATCCGTGAAGCCATCTACGAGGGCTGCTGCAGTTATCGGGAAGTTCGGGAAAGCACCGGTTGCGCCACTCAGTGCGGCAAGTGCGCCTGCCTGGCCAAGCAGGTGGTCAAGGAAACCCTCGGCGAACTGCACGGCGCCCAGCAGCTCGCCTACGCGCTGGACGTGCCGCGCGCCTGAGCGCGAGCCCTGTAAAAAAAGCCGGAACCTGGGTCCGGCTTTTTTATTGTCTAATCAAACGCTTACGGAAAGGATGGAAAAGCTTCCGATTACCGTTCGATTTTCGTCGATTTTTCAACAACTTAAGCTTTTGACAAAGGACTGTTCCACGCTCAGACTGCCGGCAATCCCACCCCATTCGCAGGTCCGGCCATGAAAGGCGATATCACCGTCATCCAGCATTTGAACAAGATCCTCGGCAACGAACTGGTGGCCATCAACCAGTACTTCCTGCATTCGCGGATGTACAACGACTGGGGTATCCGCAAACTCGGCCATCACGAGTACAAGGAATCCATCGACGAGATGAAGCACGCCGATCGCCTGATCGAGCGCATCCTGTTCCTGGAAGGCCTGCCCAATCTGCAGGACCTGGGCAAGCTGATGATCGGCGAGAACACTCAGGAGATGATCCAGTGCGACCTGCGCCTGGAAATCAGCGCCGTGGCCGACCTGCGTGAAGCCATCACCTACTGCGAAAGCGTACGGGACTACGTCAGCCGCGACATGCTCAAGGACATTCTCGAATCCGAGGAAGAGCACATCGACTGGCTGGAAACCCAGCTGAGCCTCATCGCCAGTGTCGGGATCGAGAACTACATCCAGTCGCAGATGCACGACGACGACGATTGATCGGGCAGATGCCCACAAAAAAGCCCGCACATTGCGGGCTTTTTTGTGGACCAGGGACTCAGGCGTCCTTGGTTTCCACGGCTTGCTTGATCAGGGTCTGCAATTCGCCCTTCTCGTAGAGTTCGGCGAGGATATCGCTGCCGCCGACCAGTTCACCACCGACCCACAGCTGGGGGAAGGTCGGCCAGTTGGCGTACTTGGGCAGATTGGCGCGGATTTCCGGATTCTGCAGGATGTCGACGTAGGCGAATTTCTCGCCACAGGCCATCAGCACCTGAGCGGCACGGGAAGAGAAGCCGCACTGAGGCGCGTTCGGCGAACCCTTCATGTAGAGCAGCACGGGATTGTTGGCAATCTGGTCTTTGATGGTATCGATGATGTCCACGATGCACCTCGCTAATACGGTGGGACGATTGTAACGGAAAGGCCGGTGGAACGCCGGGATTTCCGCGACGTCCAGCCCGTGACAGGCGCGGCTCGACCTGGCAATCGACCACGTTCCGACCCGGCCGTTCGCCAGCACCATGACCATCCCGAGCGGCGCCAGGCAAAACTTTGGCGCCCGGGCCGTGGTCAGGTTAAGGGTAGGCGCCGCTCGGTGCGCCTGATCCAAGACCCAGGAGAACTCCATGAGCCTGTTCAGCAAGATCCTCTCGAAGCTCGGCATTGGTGAAGCCCATGCGGATACCCCCGCCGCTGCGCCCACCACCGGCGCGACCGATACCGCCGCACCCGCCGGCAGCCCGGCCGCCCCGACCGGCGCCACCCCCATGAGCCAGGTGGACGTCGCCGCCAAGCTTGACGGTCTGGCCGCCCAGAAAGGCGAACAGCTCAACTGGAAGACCTCCATCGTCGACCTGCTCAAGCTGCTCGACCTGGACAGCAGCCTGACCGCCCGCCAGGAGCTGGCCAAGGAACTGAACTGCCCCGCCGACAAGATGGGCGACTCCGCCCAGATGAACATGTGGCTGCACAAGGCCGTTCTGCAGAAGCTGGCCGACAACGGCGGCAACGTCCCCGCTGACCTGCTGTAAGGCACCGCCCCTTCGCTACCCCGTCCCAGGCTAGCCGCTCGAAACGAAGGGCCTAGGCTGGGATGGTGGTAAAATGCGACATGAACTTATACCATTTCGCCTTTGGTCTTTCCGCCGTTTGAAACGGCATGCTCTCAGGTTCGCCGCGCCCTCCATGGACGGCCGTTACCGGGACGGGACGCTAGGGTAACGAAATGACGGTTCGCCACTTTCTTTCTTTCATGGACTGTTCCCCCGAGGAACTCCGGCAACTCATCGCACGCGGCATCGAGCTCAAGGCCCTGCGTAACAGGGGCGTGCTGCATGAGCCCCTGCGCAATCGCGTCCTGGGCATGATCTTCGAGAAGGCCTCCACCCGCACCCGCCTCTCCTTCGAGGCCGGCATGATCCAGCTCGGTGGCCAGGCGATCTTCCTCTCGTCTCGGGACACCCAGCTCGGCCGTGGCGAGCCCGTCCCGGACAGCGCTCGCGTCATGTCGAGCATGCTTGACGGCGTGATGATCCGCACCTACGCCCACGAGATGCTGACCACCTTCGCCGCCCATTCCCAGGTGCCGGTGATCAATGGCCTGTCGGACGATCTGCACCCCTGCCAGCTGCTGGCGGACATGCAGACCTTCTTCGAGCACCGCGGCGATATCCGTGGCAAGACCGTGGCCTGGATCGGCGACGGCAACAACATGTGCAACAGCTATATCGAGGCGGCCGAACAGCTCGACTTCAATCTGCGCATCGCCTGCCCGGAAGGCTACGAGCCCAATCCGCGCTTTCTCGAACGCGCCGGCGAGCGCGTCCGGTTGACCCGGGATCCGCGCGAGGCCGTGGCCCAGGCGCACCTGGTCAGCACCGACGTCTGGACCTCCATGGGCCAGGAAGAGGAAACCCGCCTGCGCCTGGCGGCCTTCAAGCCCTACCAGGTCACCGCCGAGTTGCTCGATGGCGCCGCGCCGGATGTCCTCTTCATGCATTGCCTGCCGGCGCACCGCGGCGAAGAGATCAGCCATACCCTGCTGGACGACCCGCGCGCCGTGGTCTGGGACGAAGCCGAAAATCGCCTGCATGCCCAGAAGGCGCTGCTCGAATTCCTCATCAAGCCGCCACTGCACGCCTGATCCGGAGCCGAAGACCTCGGCCGCACCCTGGCCGCCGAGGTCTCCCCATCACAGCAGCAGCTGCCCGCGCATGACCGTTACCGCGCGTCCGGCGATGCTGACCCTATCCCCTTCCAGCCGACACCTGAGCTGCCCACCCCGCGCCGAAAGCTGCTGGGCGGTGAGCATCCGCTTGGCCAATCGCCGCGACCAATAGGGAATCAGGCTGCAGTGCGCCGAACCGGTGACGGGATCCTCGTCCACGCCCACCGCCGGGGCGAAGAAGCGCGACACGAAGTCGACCTCCTGGCCACGCGCGGTCACGATGACGCCCTGCCAGGGCAGCCGGGCGATGGCCGCCAGATCCGGCTTGCAGTCCCGTACCGCCTGTTCCGATTCCAACAGCACCAGCAGCTTGTCCGCCGCCAGGGCATCCACCGGTGATACCCGCAGGGCACGCTCCAGTTCGGGGGTCACCCCCAGCTCCGTGGGCACTAGCGCAGGGAAATCCAGCGCCAGCAGGCCGTCCACTTCGCGAAACACGCGCAGGACGCCGGACTGGCTGATGAACGCCAGGCGGTCGCCCGCCTCGCCATACACCTCGAACAGGACATGCGCCGCGGCCAGGGTGGCATGGCCACACAGGGGCACCTCGGTCCGCGGGGTAAACCAGCGGATGCGCCAGGTATCTCCCTCCTGCACTACGAAGGCGGTTTCCGAAAGATTGTGCTCGGTGGCGATCCGCTGCAGCAGCTCGTCGGCTGGCCAGCTGTCCAGGCGGTAGACCGCGGCGGGATTGCCGCGAAAGGGCTGATCGGTGAAGGCATCGACCTGATGAAATTCTAGGGGCATGCGCGCTACCTGAGCAGAAGAAGAAAAACAGCGAGCGTCGCCGTCGCGCGGGCACCAGACCCCTGATGATCCCTGGCCGCAACGGCTACCTCTTGAGACCTGCCAACGGGCCGGTTGTCGCCAGAAGTCCTATGACCAAAATAGCAGGCGGCGTCGCATCGGCAATGAATTGTCGAACGTCGTCACTGTTTTTGCGCTCAGGAGCTTTGACAGTTTTCATATTTGAAATTAGATTTTCGGTTGCGAACAAATGGCTCCCTGGCCACCTATAAATACAACAACCACGAGGCTCCTCCATGAGTACTCTTCTCGCTCCAACGCTACGCGGTCAATGCATCGCCGAATTCCTCGGCACAGCCCTCCTCATCTTTTTCGGTACAGGTTGCGTGGCGGCCGCGAAGGTCGGCGGTGCCACCCTCGGCCTGTGGGAAATCAGCATCATCTGGGGCGTGGGTGTGAGCATGGCGGTCTACCTGTCCGCCGGGGTCTCCGGCGCGCATCTCAGCCCGGCCGTCACCATCGCCCTCTGGCTGTTCGGCGGCTTCGAAAGACGCAAGGTGCCCGCCTACATCCTGGCCCAGGTCGCCGGTGCCTTCTGCGGCGCGGCTCTGGTCTACGGCCTCTACAGCAGCCTGTTTTTCGATTATGAACAGGCCCACAACATGGTCCGCGGCAGCCAGGCGAGCCTGGAGCTGGCCGGCGTTTTCTCCACCTATCCCCATCCTTCCCTGTCGATTGGCCAGGCGTTCCTCGTCGAAGCCGTCATCACGGCGATCCTGCTGGCCATGATCATGGCCCTCACCGACGACGGCAACGGTCTGCCCCGCGGCCCGCTCGCGCCCCTGCTGATCGGCCTGCTGATCGCCGTGATCGGCGGCTCCATGGGCCCGCTGACCGGCTTCGCAATGAACCCGGCGCGGGATTTCGGACCCAAGCTGATGACCTTCTTTGCCGGCTGGGGCGAGATCGCCTTCACCGGTGGCCGTGACATCCCCTACTTCCTGGTTCCCATCTTCGGCCCCATCGTCGGTGCCTGCCTGGGCGCCGCCGGTTACAAGGCGCTGATCTGCCGCCATCTGCCCGGCCTGGCCTCCGGTGCCTGCGACGTTCCGGCCAAGGCCGAGGAAAGTGCCCGCACCGAAGTGACCTCCGCCTCCAAAGCGTCCTGATCGCCGCGAATCACAATAAGGAACAAGACCATGACCGACCAGAACAAGCAGTACATCGTCGCGCTCGACCAGGGCACCACCAGTTCGCGCGCCATCGTGCTGGACCGCAATGCCAACGTGGTGACCATCGCCCAGCGCGAATTCGCGCAGATCTATCCGCAGGCCGGCTGGGTCGAGCACGATCCCATGGAGATCTGGGCCACCCAGAGCGCGGTGTTCGTCGAGGCCCTGGCCCAGGCCAGCATCAGCAACGAGCAGATCGCGGCCATCGGCATCACCAATCAGCGTGAAACCGCCATCGTCTGGGACAAGACCACCGGTCGTCCCATCTATAACGCCATCGTCTGGCAGAGCCGCCAGAGCACCGCGATCTGCGACCAGCTCAAGCGCGACGGCATGGAAGACCATATCCGCAAGACCACCGGCCTGGTGATCGACCCCTATTTCTCGGGCACCAAGATCAAGTGGATCCTCGACCACGTCGAAGGCAGCCGTGAACGCGCCCGCCGCGGCGAACTGCTGTTCGGCACCGTGGACACCTGGCTGATCTGGAAGATGACCCAGGGTCAGGCCCACGTGACCGACTACACCAACGCCTCGCGCACCCTGCTGTTCGATATCCACAAGCGCGAGTGGGACGCCACCATGCTCGAGGTGCTGGACATCCCGCGCGAGATGCTGCCTGAGGTGAAGTCCTCTTCCGAGGTCTATGGCCAGGCGCACCTGGGTAGCGGCCAGACCACCGGCATCCCCATCGCCGGTATCGCCGGCGACCAGCAGGCGGCCCTGTTCGGCCAGATGTGCGTGGAGCCGGGCCAGGCCAAGAACACCTATGGCACCGGATGCTTCCTGCTGATGAACACCGGCGAGAAGGCGGTGCAGTCCCAGCACGGCCTGCTGACCACCATCGCCTGCGGTCCCCGCGGCGAGGTCAACTACGCCCTGGAAGGCGCCATCTTCAACGGCGGCTCCACCGTCCAGTGGCTGCGTGACGAACTCAAGGTGATCAACGATTCCCTGGATTCCGAGTATTTCGCCACCAAGGTGACCGACAGCAACGGCGTCTACCTGGTCCCGGCCTTCACCGGCCTGGGCGCGCCCTATTGGGATCCCTATGCCCGCGGCGCGCTGTTCGGCCTGACCCGCGGCGTCAAGGTGGACCACATCATTCGCGCCACCCTGGAATCCATCGCCTTCCAGACCCGCGATGTGCTGGACGCCATGCAGCAGGACGCCGGCGAAGCCCTGAAGTCCCTGCGGGTGGACGGCGGCGCCACCGCCAACAACTTCCTCATGCAGTTCCAGTCGGACGTGCTCGGCACCCGGGTCGAGCGGCCGGAAATGAAGGAGACTACCGCCCTCGGCGCGGCCTACCTGGCCGGTCTCGCCACCGGCTTCTGGAGCAGCCTGGACGAGTTGCGCAGCAAGAGCACCATCGAGCGCGTATTCGAACCGGCCTGTGATCCGACCAAGAGAGACACCCTGTACAAGGGCTGGAAGAAGGCCGTCGAGCGTACCCGCGGCTGGGCGCTGGACTGAGTCGAATCCGACCGGGAGGCGACCGGCACCTGCCGGGCCGCTTCCCGCAAGACTCCCCCACCAGGCCGGCGTCTTCCGACGCCGGTCTTGCTTTGCGCGACAAGCGCTTTCCACCCGGATAGAGCTACGGCATCCTCTGTGAATTTACTCGATCACCTCAAGGAAGCCGTAATGAGCCTGGCGCCTCGCCAACAGCAGATTCTCGAACTGGTCCGTGAGCGCGGCTACGTCAGCATCGAAGAGCTGGCCCAGCATTTCTCCGTCACCCCCCAGACGATCCGTCGTGACATCAATCAGCTCGCCGAAGCCGGGCTGCTACGGCGCTACCACGGGGGCGCCGCCCACGACTCCAGCGTGGAAAACACCGAATACAGCATGAGAGCGGGCCAGATGCGCGAGGAAAAGCGTCTGATCGCCGAAGCCGTGGCCGCAGCCGTGCCCGACCACGCCTCGCTGTTCATCAATATCGGCACCACCACCGAGGCCATCGCCCATGCCCTGCTCGGGCATCGCAGCCTCAAGGTCATCACCAACAATCTGCACGTGGCCAACATTCTCAGCGCCAAGGACGACTTCGACGTGCTGATCGCCAGCGGCAAGGTGCGCAGCGATGGCGGCGTGGTGGGCCAGGCCACGGCCGACTTCATCAAGCAGTTCAAGGTCGACTACGCCCTGGTGGGCATCAGCGGCATCGACGAAGACGGCACCCTGCTGGACTTCGACTACCAGGAAGTCTGCGTCTCCCAGGCCATCATCCATAACGCCCGCCAGGTGTTTCTCGCCGCCGACTCCAGCAAGTTCGGCCGCAACGCCATGATCCGCCTCGGCAGCCTGGAACAGATCGACCAGCTGTTCACGGAGCAGGAGCCTTCCCCGGCCTTCGCACGCTGCCTGCGCGAGTGGCAGGTCAAGGTCGAAGTGGCGCGTCCGCGCTGATCCCTCGAGGCGACGACCATTCGTCGCCTCACCTCTGTCTATATTCGTTTTTTTTCGTTTTAGCGGTCTTAAGCCACAGGCTTGGCTAGAACCTGAGTTTTTGCTGGGCTATTATGTTCGAAACCGAATAATTATGTTCGTTTCACAGGAGGCACCATGGCCCAGGCACCCACTGCAACTCCCCGGACTTACGATCTCGCCGTCATCGGCGGTGGCATCAACGGTGTAGGCATCGCGGCCGATGCAGCCGGTCGGGGTCTGTCGGTGTTTCTCTGTGAACGCGACGACTTGGCGAGCCATACCTCTTCCGCCAGCAGCAAGCTGATCCATGGTGGCTTGCGCTACCTGGAACATCACGAATTCCGCCTGGTGCGCGAAGCCCTCGCCGAGCGTGAGGTGCTGCTGGCCAAGGCGCCCCATATCGTCAAGCCGATGCGCTTCGTCCTGCCCCACCGTCCGCACCTGCGTCCGGCCTGGATGATCCGTGCCGGTCTCTTCCTTTATGACCACCTCGGCAAGCGCGAAAAGCTGCCGGGCTCCCGTGGCCTGAAGTTCGATGCCCAGGGGCCGCTCAAGGCCGAGATCAAGCGCGGCTTCGAATATTCCGATTGCTGGGTGGACGACGCCCGCCTGGTGGTGCTCAACGCCATGCAGGCGCGCGACAAGGGTGCCGACATCCTCACCCGCACCCGCTGCGTCAGCGCCCGGCGCGTCGAGGGTCGCTGGGAAGTCGAGGTCGAGGGGCCCCAGGGCCGCCAGCAGATCCGCGCCAAGGGCCTGGTCAATGCCGCCGGCCCCTGGGTCGCCAGCTTCATCCGCCAGGACCTGCAGCAGAAGTCGCCCTATGGCATCCGCCTGATCCAGGGCAGCCACGTCATCGTGCCCAAGCTGTACGAAGGCGAGCAGGCCTACATCATGCAGAACGAAGACCGCCGTATCGTCTTCGCCATCCCCTATCTCGGCCAGTACACCATGGTGGGGACCACGGATCGCGAGTACCAGGGCGATCCGGCCAAGGTGACCATCACCGACCAGGAAATCGACTACGTCCTCGGTGTGGCCAACGCCCACTTCCGCAAGCAGCTCAGCCGCGACGATGTGCTGCACACCTTTTCCGGTGTGCGCCCGCTGTGCGACGACGAATCGGACAACCCCTCGGCCATCACCCGCGACTACACCCTGTCGCTGGCCGAGGAACAGGGTGCGCCGCTGCTGTCGGTGTTCGGTGGCAAGCTGACCACCTACCGCAAGCTGGCCGAATCGGCCATGGCGCAGCTGCAGCCTTTCTTTCCGCAGCTGGGCAACAGCTGGACCGCCTCGGCACCGCTGCCCGGTGGCGAGCAGATGACTACGCCCCAGGCGCTGACCCGCGAATTGCTGGACAAGGTCAGCGGCCTGACGCCCGCCCTGGCACAACGCTGGGCGACCACTTACGGCAGCCGCGTCTGGACCCTGCTGGGCGGTTCGCGCTCTGTGGAAGAGCTGGGTGCGGTGCTAGGCGCCGATCTGCATGTGCGTGAGGTGGAATACCTGCAGCGTCACGAGTGGGTCACTCGCGCCGATGACGTGCTCTGGCGGCGGACCAAGCTGGGCCTGGTGTTCACCGACGCCGAGCGGGCGGCCCTGGAAGACTTCCTGGCGCATTCGGAACCGACCCAGGCCACCAAGGGCAGCAACGCGGCCTGAGACCCGGAAAGAGCCGTCTCGCGAGTGGGCAATCCGCTCGGGGACGGTCGGAACTCACCCGGCAATCGAACCGGCAAGGACTGGCCAGAGGCGTTAGAGCATAGGCAGCACCATGAAAAGTCTTCATGATGCGCCTTTGTCTCCAGTACCAGCGCCATGTTCGAACTCCGTCACCTGAAAACCCTGCATGCTCTCCGTGAATCCTCCAGCCTGGTGGAAGCCGCAGAGCGACTGCACTTGACCCAGTCCGCCCTCTCCCATCAGTTCAAGGAACTGGAAGAGCGCCTAGGTACCCCGCTGTTCATCCGCAAGACCAAGCCCATCCGTTTCACCAGTGCCGGCCTGCGGCTGCTGCAGACCGCGGACGCGGTGTTGCCGCACCTGCGCAGTGCCGAGCGGGATCTGGCGCGCCTGGTGGGGGGTACGGCGGGGCGCCTGCACATGGCCATCGAATGCCACAGCTGCTTCCAGTGGCTGATGCCGACCATCGACCAGTTTCGTGATTCCTGGCCGGAGGTTGAGCTGGACCTGGCCTCCGGCTTTTCCTTCGCGCCCCTGCCAGCGCTGGCCCGGGGCGATCTGGACCTGGTGGTGACGGCCGATCCGGTGGACCTCTCGGGGGTGACCTATGTGCCGCTGTTCACCTACGAGGCCCTGCTCGCGGTAGCTAACCAGCATCCGCTGGCGCAGCGGCCCTATATCGTCCCCGAGGATCTCGCCCAGGAGACCCAAATCACCTATCCGGTGGAGCGCGATCGGCTGGATATCTTCACCCGCTTCCTCGATCCGGCCGATGTCGAGCCGCTGTCGGTGCGCACGGCAGAGATGACGGTGATGATGCTGCAGCTGGTGGCCTCGGGGCGTGGCGTCTGCTGCCTGCCCAACTGGGCGATCCACGAGTACAGCTCGCGCGGCTATGTGACCGCGCGGCGGCTGGGCGAGAAAGGGCTGTATGCGACGCTCTATGCGGCGATCCGCGAAGACATGCTGGAGGCGCCCTTCATGCAGGATTTCCTGCTGACCGCCAAGGACACCTCCTTCGCCACCCTAGAAGGGGTCAGCAGCGCGCGCTGAGCCGGCGCGCTGCTCGCGAGGGGCTTACTTGCTGTTGCCGCCCGGGAAGCCGGCAAACTTCTTGTTGAAGCTGGAGACCCGACCTTCGACCTTCATCTGGCGCTGCTCACCGGTGTAGATGGGGTGCGAGGCGCTGGATACGTCGAGGCTGATATAGGGATAGGTCTCGCCTTCGTATTCCTGGGTACGGTCGCTCTCGGCGGTGGAGCGGATCAGGAAGTAGGTGTCCGAAGTGGTGTCGTGGAACAGCACGGGACGATAGTTGGGATGGATACCGGGTTTCATGAGGCGTCTCCTGGTCTGGGCGCCCGAGACGGGATGTCTCCTGCGCACCGATTAAAGATACATTATAACATATAAAGGTCGTTTTTGCAGCCTCGCCTGTGACGGTGACGGCAGCCATGGCCTTTGCAATGGAACCATCCGCCGCGCCCGGGGCTCGTAACCTGAGGCCCTGACCGGCGGTACCCCACCCTCTCTGAGACCCGCTGTCGGTCGGTGCGTGCGTTCAGGCCCGCGGCGCCAGACAGACGAACTGTCCGCCCCCTGCCCTGTTCACCCGCACAGCGCCCCTGCATTGGCTTCTCAAGGATGGCGAGAAGTCCACACGCATTGGATGCGCACGCCGGGTTCGGGACTGAACTCACCGCGCCGCATCCCAAGGATTCAAGAGGCACAGCACCATGTGCGGCATCGCCGGAGAGCTTCGTTTCGATCGTCAACCTGCATCCATCAGCGCGGTGGAGCGCATCACCCACCGCCTCGAACAGCGCGGCCCCGACGCCTGGGGTTTC
Source organism: Pseudomonas sp. RIT411 (assembly GCF_003057735.2). Lineage (NCBI taxonomy): Bacteria > Pseudomonadati > Pseudomonadota > Gammaproteobacteria > Pseudomonadales > Pseudomonadaceae > Pseudomonas > Pseudomonas sp. RIT411. Next base: position 111,559 of record NZ_QBIZ02000006.1, on the reverse strand, counting down.
CATAGCCAGGGGCCGGTCGCCCTGGGCCATCGGCGGCTGAAGATCATGGATCTGGCGGAAGCCTCGGGCCAACCCATGATCGAGCCCGAGCTGGGGCTGTCGATGGTGTTCAACGGCGCCATCTACAACTACCCGGAATTGCGCAGCGAGCTGGAAGCCAAGGGTTACCGCTTCCACTCCGGCGGCGATACCGAGATCCTGCTCAAGGCCTATCACGCCTGGGGCAAGGCCATGCTGCCCAAGCTCAATGGCATGTTCGCCTTCGCCATCTGGGAGCGTGACAGCGGTCGGCTGTTCATCGCCCGGGATCGCCTGGGCATCAAGCCGCTGTACCTGTCCTTTACCGACAAGCGCCTAAGATTCGCCTCCAGCCTGCCCGCGCTGCTGGAAGCCGGTGACATCGACACCCGCATCGATCCGGTCGCCCTCAACCACTACCTGAATTTCCATGCCGTGGTGCCCGCGCCGCGCACCATCCTGCAGGGCGTGCAGAAGTTGCCCCCGGCGACCTGGATGACCGTGGACGCCTCCGGCCAGCAGCACCAGGAAACCTGGTGGACCCTGGACTACGGTCCCCACGAAGACGAGCGTCGCTACACCCTGGACGACTGGGCCGAACGGGTCCTGCATGGCCTCAAGGACGCCGTGGCGATCCGCCAGCGGGCGGCGCGCGAGGTAGGGGTGCTGCTTTCCGGCGGGGTGGATTCCAGTCTACTGGTCGGCCTGCTGCACGATTCGGGGGTCAAGGACCTGCTGACCTTCTCCATCGGCTTCGAAGATGCCGGCGGCGAGCGCGGCGACGAATTCCAGTATTCCGACCTGATCGCCAATCACTACGGCACCCGCCACCACCAGTTGCGCATCGCCGAGGACGAGATCATCCAGCAGCTGCCGCGCGCCTTCTCGGCCATGAGCGAGCCTATGGTGAGCCACGACTGCATCGCCTTCTACCTGCTGTCGCGGGAGGTCTCCAAGCACTGCAAGGTGGTGCAGAGCGGCCAGGGCGCGGACGAACTCTTCGCCGGCTACCACTGGTATCCCCAGGTGCATGGCGCCGCCGATCCCTTCGCCGCCTACCGCGCCGCCTTCTTCGATCGCGACTATGCCCAGTACGCCGCCACCGTGCAGGCCGGCGTGCGCCTGGAGGAAGACGCCGCCGAGACCTTCGTCCGCCAGCACTTCGCCAAGCCCGGCGCCAGCGCCGGCGTCGACAAGGCCCTGCGCCTGGACAGCACCGTGATGCTGGTGGACGACCCGGTCAAGCGGGTCGACAACATGACCATGGCCTGGGGCCTGGAAGCCCGGGTGCCCTTCCTCGACTATCGCCTGGCCGAACTCTCGGCACGCATCCCCGCCGAATTCAAGCTGGGCGACGGCGGCAAGCAGGTGCTCAAGGCGGCAGCGCGCAAGGTCATTCCCCAGGAAGTCATCGACCGGCCCAAGGGCTATTTCCCGGTGCCGGGCCTCAAGCACCTGGAAGGCAACACCCTGACCTGGGTGCGGGAACTGCTGCTGGACCCGAGCCAAGATCGCGGTCTGTTCGAGACCGCCGAGATCGATCGCCTGCTGACCAATCCGGCCGACCGCATCACCCCCCTGCGCGGTTCCAAGCTCTGGCAACTCGCGGCGCTCAACCTCTGGCTGAGCGAGCACGGACTGTAAGGGCGGAACACCCATGAAAGCGACCAGCTACAACCAGCGCCTCCAACGCGCCCAGACGCCCTCCTACGAACGGCTGCAGGCGCGCCTGGCGGAAGGCGATCAGCCGACCTGCCAGCCGCTCTCCCTGCATTGCGGCTGGGGCCGGCTGCTCATCGGCCATACCTATCCCGACCCCGCCAGCCTGGCCAAGGAACTGCTCACCGAAACGCCTGGCGAGCGCGACATTGCCCTCTATGTGGCCGCGCCCCACCAGGTGCTGGCCCAGGCACCGCAACAGCTGTTTCTCGACCCCAGCGACACCCTGCGGATCTGGTTCAGCGACTATCGTCCCGCCCGACGGATCTATCGTGGCTTTCGCATCCGCCGGGCCTGCTCCGCCCAGGACTGGAGCGAGATAAACCGCCTCTACCAGCAGCGTCACATGCTGCCCGTCGACACCGAGCGACTGACCCCGCGGCACAAGGGTGGCCCGGTGTACTGGCTGGCGCAGGACGACGACAGCGGCGCCATCATCGGCTCGGTGATGGGGCTCAATCACGTCAAGGCCTTCCAGGACCCGGATGGCGGCTCTTCGCTCTGGTGCCTGGCGGTCTCCCCGGACTGCAGCAGACCCGGCGTCGGCGAGGCGCTGGTGCGCCATCTGATCGAACACTACGCCAGTCGTGGCCTGGCCTTTCTCGACCTGTCGGTGCTGCATGACAACCTGCAGGCCAAGCGGCTCTACGACAAACTGGGCTTCCGGCCGCTGCAGACCTTCGCGATCAAATGCAAGAACGGCATCAACCAGACGCTGTTCCTCGGTCCGGGGCCGGCGGCCGAGCTCAATCCCTATGCGCGCATCATCGTCGACGAAGCCCTGAGGCGCGGCATCGAGGTGCAGGTGGATGACGCCGAGGGCGGTCTCTTCACCCTGATCCAGGGCAACCGGCGCATCCGCTGCCGCGAGTCCCTGACCGACCTCACCTCCGCGGTGACCATGACCCTGTGCGCCGACAAGGTGCTGACCAGCCGTACCCTGGCCCGGGCCGGGCTGCGGGTGCCGGAGCAGCAACTGGCGGGCGGCGACGACGACAACGCCGCCTTTCTGGAGAAGTACGGCGCCCTGGTGGTGAAGCCGATCAACGGCGAACAGGGCAAGGGGGTGGCGGTGGACATCCGCGACGCCGAGCACCTCGCCGCGGCCATCCAGGCCGCGCGCCGGTATGACGATCGGGTGCTGCTGGAAAGCTTCCACCAGGGTCTCGACCTGCGCGTGGTGGTCATCGGCCACGAGGTGGTGGCCGCCGCCATTCGCCGTCCGGCGGAGATCGTCGGCGATGGCCAGCACAGCGTCAGGGACCTGATCGAAGCCCAGAGTCGCCGGCGCCAGGCCGCCACCGGCGGCGAGTCGCGCATCCCGGTGGACGAGGAAACCGAACGTGCCATCCGCAGCGCCGGCTACGAGTGGGACAGCGTCCTGCCGACCGGCACCCACCTGGCCGTGCGCAAGACCGCCAACCTGCACACCGGCGGCATTCTGGAAGATGTCACCGATATCCTCCATCCGGTGCTGGCCGACGCCGCCGTCCAGGCGGCCCGGGCGCTGGACATTCCGGTCACCGGCATGGACCTGCTGGTGCCCGCCGCCGATGCGCCCGACTACGTCATCATCGAAGCCAACGAGCGGCCGGGCCTGGCCAATCACGAACCGCGTCCCACCGCCGAACGCTTCATCGACCTGCTGTTCCCGCTGTCCCGGGAGGTTCCGCTATGAATCGCTTGCCCGAGCCCGATCTGGATTACCTGCGCAAGGTCCTGCTGGACATGCTGGCGATCCCCAGTCCCACGGGTTTCACCGACACCATCGTCATGTATGTCGCCGAACGGCTCAACGAACTGGACATCCCCTTCGAGCTGACCCGTCGCGGCACTATCCGCGCCACCATCAAGGGCCACAAGGAGAGTCCGGACCGGGCGGTCTCCGCGCACCTGGACACCATTGGCGCCATCGTCCGCGAGATCAAGGACAACGGCCGCCTGGGTCTGGCAGCCGTGGGCCACTGGTCCAGCCGTTTCGCCGAAGGCAGCCGCGTCAGCCTGTTCACCGATGACGGCACCCTGAGGGGCAGCGTTCTGCCGCTGCTCGCCTCCGGCCACGCCTTCAACACCGAGATCGACAAGATGCCGGTGACCTGGGACCACATCGAGCTGCGCCTTGATGCCGTGACCAAGAGCCGCCACGAGACCGAGCAGCTGGGCGTGCAGATCGGCGACTTCGTCGCCTTCGATCCGCTTCCGGAATTCACCGACAGCGGCTACATCAGTTCGCGCCATCTGGACGACAAGGCCGGCGTCGCCGCCCTGCTCACCGCCCTGAAGATGCTCAAGGAAAGCGGTCAGACCCCGCCGATCGACTGCCACCCGCTGTTCACCATCACCGAAGAGGTGGGCTCGGGCGCCGCCGGTGCCCTGCCCTGGGACGTCAGCGAATTCGTCGGTATCGACATCGCCCCCGTGGCGCCCGGCCAGCGCTCCGACGAGCACCGCGTCAGCGTGGCCATGCAGGATTCCGCCGGCCCCTACGACTATCACCTGTCGCGGCACCTGCTGCGCCTGGCGCAACGCAACGACATCCCGGTGCGCCGCGACCTGTTCCGCTACTACTACAGCGACGCCCATTCGGCGATCAGTTCCGGCCAGGACGTGCGGGTAGCCCTGCTGGCCTTTGGCTGCGACGCCACCCACGGCTACGAGCGCACCCATATCGTCAGCCTGGCGGCGCTCAGCCAGCTGCTGACCGGCTACATGCTCAGCCCGCCGGTGTTCGACAGCGATGCCCAGCCGGCCGACAGCTCCCTCGACCGCTTCGGTCACCAGTTGCTGCCGGAAGACACCCAGATGGACAACCAGACGCACCTGCCGCCGCTGGAGGAGGTCGTCGGCGACGGCAGCAAATAGCGTTCGATCAACGCGCCTGGGGTATCCTGGGCGCCTTTTTCCAGGCACCTCTCGATGATCATCCCCCACGACCAGCTCGCTGCCGCCACCCTCGACAACCTGCTGGAAGACTTCGTCACCCGCGACGGTACCGACAACGGTGACGAAACGCCCCTGGCGACCCGGACCCAGCGTGCGCGCCGCGCCCTGGAAACCGGCGAAGCCGTGATCCTCTTCGATCCGGACAGCGCCCTCTGCCAGCTGGTGCTGCGCCGCGACGTGCCGCCCGAACTGCTGGACGACTAGCGCCTCTCGCGCCTGTCAGGCGCTGCCACGCGGCGCCAGCAGGATCACCAGGGCCCCGGCCACGCAGAGCAGACCACCAGCCAGATCCGTCCAGGTCGGTCGGGTACGCTCGACCAGCGCCAGCCAGCCCAGCGAAGCCACCACATAGATGCCGCCGTAGGCCGCATAGGCGCGTCCGGCGTAGGCCGCCTCGATACGGGTCAGCAACAGGGCGAAGAGCACCAGGCTGGCGAGTCCCGGCGCTATCCACCAGGGACTGCGATCCAGCCGCAGCCAGAGCCAGAAGGCATAGCAGCCGGCGATCTCGAACAGCGCCGCCAGCAGGAACCAGAGGTAGTTCAGCATGGCGCCGCGCCGTCCTCCTGGCGATAGGGCAAGGCCTCGGCAGCCCGCCGCGCATAGGCCTGGACGCCGTCGCGCTCCTGCTCGAGAAACTCCGCCACCGCCGCTCTCAGGCCCGGATGCACCAGGTAGTGCCAGGAACGGGTCAGGGTCGGCTCGAAGCCACGAATCAGCTTGTGTTCGCCCTGGGCGCCGGCATCGAAGCGCTGCAGCCCCTCGGCGATGGCGTATTCGATCCCCTGGTAGAAACAGGTCTCGAAATGCAGCTGATCGAATTCCTGCAGGCAGCCCCAGTAGCGGCCATAGAGGGTGTCGCCGTCCTTGAGATAGAAGGCCATGGCCACCGGCCGGCTGCCCTGGCGGACCAGCACCACCCGGATCGCCGCAGGCAGCCGCTCCGCCAGCAGACTGAAGAAGGCACGGGTCAGATAGGGATCCTGGCCGCGCACCTCGTAGGTGTTGGCGTAGCAGGCATAGACGAAATCCCACTCCGCTTCGCTCAACTCTCCGCCCTGGCGCCATTCGAAGCTCACCCCCAGGCCCGCGACCTGGTCGCGCTCCTTGCGCAGCTGCTTGCGCTTGCGCGAGGTCAGGGCGGCGAGGAAATCGCCGTAGTCGCCATAGCCGCGGTTGTGCCAGTGGAACTGGCAGCCAAGCCGCGCCAGCCAGCCCTCCCGATCCTCGAGCAGCGCATCGGCCTTGGGATCTGTGAAGTTGACGTGCAGGCTGGAGAGCTCCAGGCCGGCCAGGCTGCCGGTGGTAGCGTCCAGCAGGGTCGCGCAGGCGGCGGGATCGCCCAGCAGGCGCGCGCCCTGTACCGGTGAGAAGGGCACCGCGGCCAGCAGCTTGGGGTAGTAGTCGATCCCGGCGCGGCGGCAGGCATCGGCCCAGGCCCAGTCGAAGACGTATTCGCCATAGGAATGCATCTTGAGATAGGCCGGCATGGCGGCCCGCAGCTGCCCCTGTTCATCCCTGAGGATCTGGTGCGCCGGTTGCCAGCCGGTCCCCTGCCCGAGGCTGCCACTGTCTTCCAGGGTGGCGAGGAATTCATGGCGCAGAAAGGGCTGGTCGTCCGCCAGCAGCGCGTTCCACTGGGCGGCAGGCACCTGGGCCAGGCTGTAGAGATACTCGACGATCATCCCACTCCCCTTGCTTGGACTCGGCCTACAGATCTAACACAGTAGCCGGACGGCTCCTGTGAAAGACTCTGGCGGCTGGCTTTCGTGCGGACGAAAAAAAACCGCCGTGAGGCGGTTTCTTTCGAGTGTGGCGTCCCCTAGGGGACTCGAACCCCTGTTACCGCCGTGAAAGGGCGGTGTCCTAGGCCACTAGACGAAGGGGACGTTACCCTGGTGCAATCCTTGCGGACCGCGAATTTGGTGGAGCTAGACGGGATCGAACCGTCGACCTCTTGCATGCCATGCAAGCGCTCTCCCAGCTGAGCTATAGCCCCGCGTACAACGTTCGCCACGTCTGGGATACGTGACTGATATGGCGTCCCCTAGGGGACTCGAACCCCTGTTACCGCCGTGAAAGGGCGGTGTCCTAGGCCACTAGACGAAGGGGACGAAACCTTCTACCGATTCCCCCCGAAGGCGAAATCGAAATTTGGTGGAGCTAGACGGGATCGAACCGTCGACCTCTTGCATGCCATGCAAGCGCTCTCCCAGCTGAGCTATAGCCCCGTCGGTCAGGACGGGGCGCATGTTAAGAGGCCCGGCCTCCCCTGTCAACACCAATTAGAAAAAAACCTGCTAGTAACAGACACTTAAGCCGGAAACCGACTAGATCGCCCGGGACAGGGCCGCACGCTGGGCGCGGGCGGCCAGCAGGTAGGTGAACTTGCCATCGCTGGAGGAGAGCTTGCGCAGGACCTTCTTGTCCAGGGCGCGATAGGCCCCCATTTCCAGCGCCGTACGGCCCGAGCTGCCGATCAGCATGCCCGGGTTGGCCACCATCAGCCTGGCGGCCTGCTCCACCGCCTTGGCGTAGCTCTTGCGATCGTCGAGATCGTAGTCCCGCAGCGGCAGCAGCATGCGCAGCCACTCGGCCCAGTAGAACTCGAGGAATTCCGACGGCAATACCCGGCCATCCGGGGTCCGCGGCTTGTCGTAGCCGATCTGGCGGGTGAAATAGACCAGCGCGCGGTAGGGGTCGTCGGCCATGGCGGAGAGGCCCAGGGTCGGCGGCAGCTGCTCGGGCAGGATGGGCCGGCCCTGGGGATCCTTGAGCCAGGCCTTGCGCTCGTCGAGCAGGCGGATCCAGAAGTCGGCCATGGTCGCGGCGTCGCTGAAATCGTCGGTGACCCTGACCCACACCGGGGTCTCGGGGCCGCCACCGGGGTGCTCCCAGAAGGCGGAAAAGGTGTGGTGGCCGTCGGTGAGATAGAGCTGCCGCCCCGGACCTATGACGACGGTCTTCATTTCATCCGGACAGCTACCCGGCGGCCGTACCCCGAGGGCGTCGCCGGCCGAGCGCAGACTGGTGCTCGGCTGGAAGCCACCACTCAGGTGCTGGCCGTTGGCTTCGCAGTAGTCGTCGAACAGCTTGCGCCGGTCGCAGGCGTACTTGCCGAGCTTGTACAGCACCTGGTCGTGGCCGATCGCGGGCTGGGTGGGGCGCAGCTGATGCAGTTGCACTTGGAGCAGGCTTCCTGGCGGCACGGGGTCTTCCTATTTCAAGAGGTCTTCCCAGGTCCGACAACGGTCATCCCGGGAAGACTCCTGCCGTCGATCAGACCTTGCGCAACACCACGCTGCCGATGGAATAGCCCGCGCCAAAGGAGCTGAGCACGCCCAGGCTGCCGCTGGCCAGATCCTCGTGGTGCAGGTGCAGCGCGATGACCGAACCGGCCGAGCTGGTGTTGCCGTAGGTGTCGAGAATGACCGGCGCCTCGTTGGGCTCGGGTTCGCGACCCAGCAGGCGTTTGACGATGAGCTGATTCATCGCCAGGTTGGCCTGGTGCAGCCAGAAGCGCGAGACCCGCTCGACGGGGATGTCCAGTTCGGCCAGGTGATTTCCGATCAGCTCGGCCACCAGGGGGCAGACCTCCTTGAACACCTTGCGCCCTTCCTGGACGAACAGCTTGTCCGGGTGGGTCATGCCCTCCTCCGCCGCGCGGTTGAGGAAGCCGAAGTTGTTGCGGATGTTGTTGGAGAACTGGGTGAACAACCGGGTACCAAGGATCTCGAAGCGGTGCGCCGAGGTCGCCTGGTCGGCACGCTCCACCACCAGGGCGGTGGCCGCATCGCCAAAGATGAAATGGCTGTCGCGGTCGCGGAAATTCAGGTGACCGGTGCAGATCTCCGGATCGATCACCAGTACCGCCCGCGCCTGGCCCAGCTGCACGGCGTTGGCCGCGGTCTGCAGGCCGAAGGTCGCCGAGGAGCAGGCGACGTTCATGTCGAAGCCGTAGCCCTGGATACCCAGCGCGGCCTGGACCTCGATGGCCACCGCCGGATAGGGCCGCTGCAGGTTGGAACAGGCGACGATGACGCCGTCGATGTCGGCGGCCGTCCTTCCGGCCCGTTCCAGGGCCTCGCGTGCCGCGGCGACACCCATCTCGCAGAGGATCGAGGGCTCGTCGTTGGAACGCTCGGGGATACGCGGCACCATGCGCGCCGGATCGAGGATGCCGGCCTTGTCGACCACATGGCGGCTGCGGATGCCGGAGGCCTTCTCGATAAAGGCGGCGCTGGATTCAGGCTGGGGCGCCAGGCTGCCCTGGGCGATGGCGTCGGCATGCTCGGCATTCCACTGGCCTGCCCACTGGTTGAAGGACGCAACCAGCTCGTCGTTGGAAATGCTTTCGGGCGGCGTATAGAGCCCACTACCGCTGATGACCGCGTGCTGCACGGCTATTCCTCTTGTTGTCGGGATGACGCCGTGCCAGTTTGCCGCAAATCCGGGGTGGACGCCCGTGCAATCTCAGCGCCGATTGGCCGCCTCGGCGGCGCGCAGGACATCGCTGCCCACTTCGCTTTCGTACCCCTTGATCAGGGGCGCCACCGCCGCGCGCCAGGCCTCGCGCTCGGCAGCCGTCGGCACCAGGATCTTGCTGGTATTGGCCGCCACCACCCGCTCGCGTGCCTTGGCGTTGATGGCTTCGGCATCGCGATTCACCGACTGGGACACCTCGTCGAGGATGGCCTCCAGCTCGCTGCGGATTTCGAAGGGCAGCCCGTTCCAGAAGGTGGTGTTGGTGATGAGCATGTAGGTTAGGAAGCTGTGGTTGTCCTCGACGATGTAGGGCTGCACGGTATTGATCTTCTGCCCCAGCAGGTTCGACCAGGGATTTTCCGCGCCCTGGACCTTGCCGGTACGCAGGGCGTCGTAGACCTGGGCGAAGGGCAGCTTGACCGCCTGGGCGCCGAGCTGCTGGTAGTAGGCCGCCAGCACATCGGAGGACTCGACGCGGAAGGTCAGGCCCTTGAGGTCGGCCGGAACGTGGATTTCCCGGGTGGCCGAGAGTTGCCGGCCACCGTTGTTCCAATAGGCCAGCCCGGTGATGCCATGGGGGACCAGGCTGCCCAGCAGTTCGCGACTCTTGTCGCGGCGCTGAAAGCGCTTGACCGCCTCGATATTATCGAACAGGAAGGGCAGATCGTAGACCTTGAGCGGCTTGGCCAGGGCATTGAGCTTGGAGACCGAGGGTGCCAGCAGCTGGACCCTGTTGCTGCGCAGCGCCTCCAGTTCGTCGGCATCGCCCACCAGGCTGGAGTTGGGATAGACCTCGATCTTGACCTTGCCCGCCAGGCGTTCCTGCACCAGCTTCTGCAACTGCAGGGCACCGCGCCCCTTGGGCGTGTCGTCCGTCACCACATGGGCGAACTTGATGACAATGGGTTCGGCCACGGCGAAGGGCATGGCCAAAGCGATAAGCGAGCCGGCCAGGGTGGCGAAAAAGGTCTTGATCATGGGATTCCCTGCGTTGAACGATCCATCGGATCGCCTGCGCGACCCCGGTCGCGATGCGTGCGCGACGCGATTACCTTAGCAGCCGCGGCGGGAAAGGCTGGTCAGCGGAGGAAAACGGCACGACGAAAGTGCAGGAAAGCCGGATCAGGGGTAGGAACAGCGCCGTCGAAACGGCGCCAAGAATCCATCAGGGCGAGATGGGATCGCTCGCGGGAAAGGTTTCCTCGACGGATTCGTCGAGTTGCTCTTCGCTGACCTCGCCCTCGTCATCGGCGACGGGCGGATCGTTGGGCTGCTGCTGGGCATGGACGGCGTTCATGGCAAATCTCCGGACACGAGAGGTGTGGCAGGGCTGGAGACCTCCAGCCCTACAGCATTAGTCATGACTATGCAGACGGACGTTCAGCTCGTCGACGATCGGCGCCCAGTCGGCGTCGCCCATGATTTCGTCCTTGAGAAAGGCCTTTTGCGCCGGCGACCAGAAGTCGGCCTCGGACACCTTGACCTCATCGGGCAGTGGCGAATGACTGGCGATGAAGTCGTCGATGGCAGCCGGATCGGAGTCCAGGCCCAGTTGTTCGAAGAGGGTCGTCAGATCGTGAACGGGAAGTTCCATGGGGGTCTCCAGGCGGTTATCGGTCGTTACGCTGGGCATCTAGAAAGACGCCAGCCTGGAGGGGTTCCCCGGCCTTAATAAATCCTTCAGCGTCGACCCTTAAGGTACGCCCACGTTCCGCCAACCAGGGCCTCCGCCATGTCGCTTCCCGTCTCTTCCATCCAATTCACCGCCGCGCCGCGCCGTATCCTCGTCACCGGCGCCACCGGCTTTCTCGGCGGCGCCGTCACCCTGCGCCTGCTGGAGCTGGGCCATGTCGAAGGGCTGAGATTCCTGGTCCGGGCCGCGACTCCCGCAGAAGGCCTGGAGCGCCTGCTGCAGAATCTGCGCGTGCATGACGTCGACGAGCGCCTGGCCGCCCTGCTCAGGCCCGAACAGATCCTCTGTGGCGACCTGCTGGACACCCACTGGATCGACGCCGCCAAGCCGCTCCTGCAGACGCTGGACGAGGTCATCAACTGCGCGGCGGTCGCCTCCTTCTCGCGCAATCCGAAGATCTGGCCAGTCAACGTCGAAGGCACCTTCGCCCTGGCCGAGGCCTGCGCCCAGTCGCGGCGGCTGAAGCGCTTCCTGCACGTCAGCACCGCCATGGCCTGCGGTCCGCAGCGCCAGTCACCGGTCGCCGAGACCTGGGACTTCCCCGAGCCGGAGCAGCAACTGGTGGACTACACCGCCTCCAAGGCGGCCATCGAACTCAAGCTGCGCAACGAGTTGCCGCTGCTGCCGCTGGTGGTGGCACGCCCCTCCATCGTGGTGGGTCACCGTCGTTCGGGCTGCAAGGCGTCAGGCAGCATCTTCTGGGTGTTCCGCATGGGTTTCGCCCTGGAGCGCTTCACCTGTGGCCTCGACGAGCAGATCGATGTCATTCCGGTTGACTACTGCGCCGAAGCCCTGGTGGAACTGGCCCTCAAGCCGAAGCTGAACTACAGCCTGTATCACATCTCGGCGGGCAATGCCGGCGCCTGCACCTTTGGTGAAATCGACGAGGCCTATGCCGGCGCCATGGGCGATGCCCCGGTGGGCGAGCGCTATCGCCAGGTGGACAGCGCCGATCTCAAGGAACTGGCGGCCGACTTCAACGAACGCATCGGCCCGGCGAATCCGCGGCTGGTGCTGCGGGCGCTCAAGCTGTACGGCGGCTTCGCCGATCTGAACTACCTGTTCGACAACCAGCGTCTGCTGGACGAAGGCATCGCCGCCCCGCCGCGCTTCACCGACTACCTGGATGTCTGCGTGCATTCCTCGCGCGACATCAGCATCCCGGCGCAGATGCAGTGGGACTTCAAGTAAGGCCCATGCCCGGGGCTGGCGATGGCCAGCCACCGGGCGCCGCTCAGACGGAATCCTTCTCCGGCGAGCTCAACCGCGAATCCCGCACGATCTCGCTGACCGAGGCGTAACCCCCGCGGGCATCGCGCAGCATGGTGCGCAGGTTGCCTTCGATGGTATTGCAGATGGTGCCCATGGTGATCTGGTGCCGACTGCGCTGGAAGGGACTCTGCAGATCGGTCCCGACCTTTTCCAGCGCCAGGAACATGAAGCCCACCACGGTGGAGGCCAGCGGCGTGTACCACTCCAGGCTTTCCACCAGGCCGATGGGCATCAGCACGCAGAACAGGAAGACGAACAACCGCGGGAAGTTGACATAGGGATAGGGCAAGGGCGTGTTGGCGATGCGCTCCATGCCGCCCTGCCAGTTGGACATGTCGACGAAGGTGGCTTCCAGGCGCTCCAGGCGGATGCTGTCCAGGCGACCGGCGCGGTACTCCAGGGCGATCAGGCTGGAAGAGCCGCTTAGGATGGCGTTGGCGAAGTTGTTGGTCTCCTTGCGCATCGCCCACTCCTCCTTGCCCAGGTAGGTGCGGACTTCCTTGGGCAGCGGGTCGCCGCTGAGCTGGCAGGCCAGGCAGCGGACGTAGGCGAGATGGCGCTCGATGAGTACCGTCTTGATGGCGTTGAAATGCTCGTCGCCATCGTCGATGAGCGTCAGCGCCTGCCGGGCGAAGCTGCGCGAGCTGTTGACCATGCCGCCCCAGAGGGTGCGCGCTTCCCACCAGCGCTGATAGGCACTGGTGTTGCGAAAGCTGGTCAGCACGATCAGCGCCGAGCCGATCAGGGTCAGGGGGATGTTGGGCAGCTGCGCCCGTTGGTCGACGAAGATCATGTAGTCGACGGTGACGGCGATGTCCCACAGCAGCAGCCAGAAAACCGACCAGCCGACGTAGCTGAAGGTTTGCCGAAGGAATGTCAGTTTGCGTTCGAAAAAACCCAAGGTGATAGTCCTTAGCGCGTGAAAGAAAGGATGCAGCCATAGGAACCTGGGGTCGGGGACAGGTTCAAGGCAAGCGTCTAGAGCGCGGATCGCCACCCATTTCACGCAATTGGCCGGTGGCCATTCCGTTTCCGGATATGAAGAGGACGTCGGTTGCTGGCTGCCAACCTCCGGCTCGCAACCCGTACTTGGAGGTCCTATCGGCCGTGGATATCGGCACGTTCACCGAACATCCGCTTTCGGGTGCGGTCCGACAGACACCATGCCCTTCCGGAGCACTGCCATGACCGCCACCCCGCGCGTTCGTCTGGATGTCTGGAGCGATTACGTCTGTCCCTTCTGCTACCTGGAGCTGCCCCAGCTGGCGCGTCTGCAGGAAGAATTCGGCGACCAGCTGGCCATCGAGTGGCATGCCTTCGAATTGCGTCCCGAGCCCACGCCCACCCTCGATCCGGCCGGTGACTACCTGCGCCGGACCTGGGATCGCGCCGTCTATCCCATGGCGGCGGAATACGGCATGGTGTTGCGGCTGCCGCCCGTGCAACCCCGCAGTCGCCTGGCGCTGGAGGCGGCGGAATTCGCCCGCGAGCAGGATCGCTTCGACGCCTTCCACCTGGCGGTCTTCCAAGCCTTTTTCGAAGAGGGTCGGGATATCGGCGAGCTGGAGGTGCTGCTCGACCTGGCGCGTCACAGCGGTCTGGACAGCGAGGCGTTGAGAGCCAGCCTGGCCCGGGGCGACCATACCGATGTCGTGCTGCACGCCGAGGATCGCGCCGAAGCCCTGGGCATCACCGCGGTACCGACGCTGCTGCTGCGCTCCGCCGGGGCGCCCGTCGAAGAGGCTCGCGCCCTGGATGGCGCGGTGCCCTTCGCCCAGTTGGCGGCGGCCGTCAGGGCGCAGCTGGAGGCCGCCGGCGCCTAGCGCTGCGCGGCCGCGGTCAACTCGGGAAACAGTACCTTGGTGAAGCCGAAGCGGGCGAAATCCAGGATGCGCGAGGGATAGAGTCGCCCGATCAGGTGATCGTATTCGTGCAGCACCACCCGTGCATGGAAGCCTTCGGCCTCCTGGTCCACCGGACGACCGTCGCCATCCACGCCCCGATAGCGGATCCGCCGCGGCCGTGGCACCTCGCCGCGCAACCCCGGGATCGACAGGCAGCCTTCCCAGCCCAGCTCCTCGCTGGCGTCCAGCACCTCGATCCGCGGATTGATCAGCACCTGCAGGGGCACCGGCGCCGCCTCGGAATAGCGGACATTGCGCTCGAAGCCGAAGACCATCAGTTGCAGGTCTTCGCCGATCTGCGGCGCCGCGAGGCCCACGCCACCCGCGGCGGCCATGGTGTCGAACATGTCCTGGATCAGCCCCTGCAGCTCGGCCGAACCGAAGCGCTCGGCCGCCACCGGCGGTGCCACCCGCAGCAGGCGGGGATCGCCCATCTTCAAAATGTCACGAATCATGCGAGGATTCCTCCTTTGGCCGGTCCAGCCGCCGGCGATTCGCCAGGAGCTTAAACCAGATGTCTTCCCTACTGCTCGCCAGCGCACTCGGCCTCGGCCTGAGTACCCCCCTTGCCCAGGCCGAGGACGCGGCCCTCGCCGCCCGCCTCGATCCGATCCTGGAACAGGCCATCGCCCAGCAGCGCATCGTCGGCACCGTGGTCATGGTCGCCCACCAGGGCCGGGTGGTGTATCGGCGCGCCGCCGGTTTCGCCGATCGCGAAGCCCGGCGGCCGATGCAGGAAGACCAGCTGTTTCGCTTCGCCTCCCTGACCAAGCCGCTGGTGGCCGTGACCGCCTTGCGGCTGGCGGACCAGGGCCGCCTGGATCTGCAGGCGCCGGTCAGTCGCTACCTGCCCTACTTCACCCCGGCTCTGGCCGATGGCACTCCGGCCACGCCGACCCTGGCGCAGCTGCTCAGCCACACCGCCGGCCTGCACTATGGTTTCGGCGAAGACCAGCACGGTCCCTATCACCGTGCCGGGGTATCCGACGGCCTGGATGATGCCTCCCTCACCCTGGAAGAAAACCTCCGACGCCTGGCGGGGGTGCCGCTGGACTTCCAGCCGGGCACCCAGTGGCGCTACTCCCTTGGGCTGGACGTGATGGGCGGCGTGCTGGCGGCCGCCACCGGGCAGCCCCTGCCGGCGGTCGTCCAGCGGGAGGTGGCCGCACCGCTGGGTCTGCACGACCTGAGCTTCCACGTCAGCGACGCCGGGCGCCTGGCCACAGCCTATCGCGACGGCTATCCGCGCCCCGAACCCATGAGCGAGCCCTATCTGCTACCCATGCCCAAGGGCGGCATTCTCTATTCGCCGGCACGCGCCCTTTCGGCGCAGGCCTTCGCCTCGGGCGGCGGTGGCATGCAGGGCAGCGCGGGCGACTATCTTGCCTTTCTCGAGGCGCTCCGCCAGGGGCGGCTGCTCCAACCGGCCAGCCAGCGCCTGTTCATGGAAGACCAGATCCCTGAGCTGCAGCGCGACGACGCCCCGGGCTGGGGCTTTAGCCTGGGCGCGGCGGTGCTGCGCGATGCCCGGATGGCGAAGACCCCGCAGACGCCTGGCACCCTGCAATGGGGTGGCGTCTACGGCAATGCCTGGTTCATCGACCCGGCGCGCGAGCTGAGCGTGGTCATCCTCACCAACACGGCGATCGCCGGCATGAGCGGCCCCTTCCCCGACGCCATCCGTGATGCCCTTTACCGCGACTGAGCGGCGTCCAGCCGGGCCTGCAGCGCCTGCAGCTGCTCCTGCAGCGCGGCATGCTCCTGTTGCAGGGCCTGATAGCTGTCGGTGACGGCGTCGGTATCGATGAACACCTGCTCGATGAACTCCTTTTCCACCAGGGTGCGCGACAGCTTCGCCCGCTCCTCTTCGAGACTTTCGCGCAGGGTCTCCAGCTCCTCCTGCAGGCGCCCATCCACCTCGGCCACGCCCGCCGCAGCCGGCGCCGCGGGCTGTTGCCGCAGCCGCAGCAGCTCTTCGCCGAGTCGCTGTACCTTCACCTTGAGCTGATCGCGCTCGCGGCGCACTTCCAGCAGGGTGCCCTGCACCCGATCGTGATCGAGACTGAGGCGCTGCAGCTTGGCTTCCGCGCCGCGCATCTCGCGATTCTGCACGTGCAGGTTGGTGATCAGCTTGTGCGCCCGGTCCAGCTTGGACTTGAGATCGTCCAGCTTGAATTCCAGACTCTCGCGATGGGACAGCAGGTCGTCGATATAGGGCTGGTTGGTCTTCTTCCAGTCCGGATAGTCGTCACCGCCCACCCCGTCGAGGCGGCCTACCAGATCCAGGCTGTCGCTGATGGCCTGCCCCAGGGGCTCGACATCCGCCTGCCGCGCCGCGTCGATCAGGCTGGCCGCGGTCTCGGCCTGACTGGTGAGCGGCAGCGGCGCGCCGGGCGCAGACGCCGCAGGGACCTCGGGGTCCTCGACCGCGGCCTCGGGGCGTGGAAAGAGGCGCTGCCAGAGCAGGGTCAGGACCAGGGCGATGAGCAGGACATTGGACAGGGTGACCAGCAGGAAACCCCATTCGACGAAGCGCGAGTCGGCCATCCCCTAGCTCAACAGGAAGGCGATGAAGCCGTCACCCAGCCCGGGAAAGGACAGGCTGAAATCGGCGCGACCATTGTTCTGCCGCCAGAGGCTGTAGAGCTTCTCGAAGGGCTTCTGCACCAAGTGACTGGTGCTGAGTACCAGCGGCGCACCACCCTTGCCGGCGGAGATCATGCCGCTGAGGTCGGCGAGGAAGGCGGTGGCGTTCTCGTAGATTTCCCGGCTCAGGGTCGCGCTGGCAATGGCGCTGTGGATGGCTGCCGGCGCGAGTCCGGCCAGGGAGCCACCGAGAATGCAGGCCGCGTTGAGGTCCAGCAGGCAGACGGCTTCCAGTGCCTTGCTCTGCGGATGGCCATAGATGCCGATCACATAGGGCAAGGCCAGCCGATCAACCGGAATCGGCGCCATGGGCTCTATCTGGCAGACGATGGACGAGAGGCCGAGCAACTGGCGGATGCGCTGTGGATCAGGGTTGAAACGAGTCGGGATCGGCAGGCTCTCGCGACCGGAGGATTCAATGGCCTGTTCGGCGCTGGCGCCATCCTGCAGCACGGTGAGCACCGCCTGCTGCAGGGTTTCCTGGGCGAAGGGCTTGGTCACCACGAAGGCTGCGCCATTGCGGTAGGCCGCCTCGATGTTGCGCGCCGACGACTCGGTGGTGACAAAACCCACGTGGATGTCGGCGCCCACCCGCTGACGGATCGCCTGGAGCAGTTCCAGACCGGTCATGCCGGGCATGTGCCAGTCGGTGAGCACCAGGTTGGGCGTCCAACTCTCCAGCAGCGCCACGGCTTCCTCACCGGTGGACGCCACGCGCAATTCGATATCCCTGTAACCGGTATTCGCCAGAATCCGCTTGATGATGGTCTGGACCGCTCGACTGTCGTCTACCACGAGGAACTTCATGCATCATCCTGAATTATGAACGCCACGTTATCCCTCGGCGAGCTGTCGCCGCGGGCGCCAGTGTGGATCACAGTGCAGATATCACCTGGCCAGTATCAGCCGAACGGCAACCTTTTTGCGAGAGCTTGTCATCGGCGAGTGAAAGGTATTCGTCCAGGGCGGGATACGGCAATTCGAGGACCGTACAATAGAGCCTCAGCAGCTCCAGCTCTGCGGTTTGCACCCTTTCGTCCGCCTCGATGAGACAGAGCAGGCCCTCCAGTACCAGGGTGCGCGCCGCCACGCTCAGTTGGGCGAGCTGCGCCAGGGCGCCGTCCAGCGCCGGACGCCAGGGACGCGGCGGCGCGTAGCTACAGTGCAAACCGGGAAAGGTACGGGCGACGGCGAGCAGGAAGGCCCGACGAGCGACCTGGACGTCATCGTGGCTCTGTTCGGCGGCCACCGCATAGAAGGTAAGGACCCCGGTCCGGGCCTGCGCCAGCTTGCCCCGCCCCGACAGCCGTTGGCGACCCGGCGCCAAGCTGGCGATCAGCTGACGCTGGATGACCTGCGCCAGGCAGTAGCGGGACAACTCCAGGTCCGGCGCAGCGGCGAAGCCTGCCTTGAGATCGATCAGCAGCTGGCGCAGGACCGGCCGCGGCAGTTGGCGGATGGCTGGAAAGGTCAGTTGCGCCACCGGCAGCCGCAGAGAGGCATGCAGACTGTTCACCCAGCGCGCGCCCTCCCCGCCGCCCGCTGCCGGCGGCGTGCCGGCCAGTGCCAGCAACAGCTCCGCCGCCTGCTGCGGCTGGCGCAGCACTTCGAGCAGGGCCGGTGGAAGGGTGCGCAGGGGCGTATCGGCCAGTGCCGGTGCAACCGGCAGCGCTACGGCGGTCGGCGGCGGCGAAGCGGGCGGCGTACCCCCTGCCACATAGGCGACGCCCATGGGCAGCAAGGCTTCCGCCCGGAGGCGCTCCAGCTGCCATTCGTCGAAGTCCGGTTCCAGGTGCTGGATGCGCTCCAGCACCGGGGGATGGGTGGCGAACCAGGAGGCGCCCGAGTCGCCCAGCACCATGTGCGCGACGCTGCGCGCCCGACGGTGATAGAGCCGCCCCTGCAGCGGATGGGCGGCGATCTTCTTCAGGGCATTGGCCAGACCCTGGGGCTGGCGGGTGAACTGCACGGCGGAGGCATCCGCCAGACGCTCGCGTGAGCGCGCCGCCGCGGCCTGGATCAGGTTGGCGAAGAACAGTCCGCAGCCGCCGACCGCCAGCAGCACGGTGCCCAGCAACCAGCCCAGCAGGTGGTTGCCATCGACCCGGGTGATGGTCGAGGTGCGATCCGAGAAGAGCTCCTGTCCGAGGTCGGCGATCAGGCTGATGCCATGCAGCCAGCCCAGCAGGCGCAGATTCAGGCGCATGTCGCCGTTGAGCAGATGACTGAATTCATGGGCGACGACACCCTGCAATTCGTCCCTGTTCAAGAGCTTGAGCGCGCCGCGGGTCAGGCACAGGCTGGCATCTGCCGGTCCGTAGCCGCTGATGAAGGCATTGATGGCCGGCTCGTCCGGCAGCAGGTACAGCCGCGGCACCGGTACGCCGGCGGCCAGGGCCATCTCCGCCACTACGTTGTGCAGCTGACGGGTACGGGGGTCTGCCTCATCATCCAGTGGCACGGCGCCCAGCCGCCTGACCACGGCCTCGCCACCCTGGCGCGCCAGTTGCCGCACCTTCCAGAAGGAAGTGCCGGCGATGATGCCGGTGAATGCCAGGCCGGTCTTGACCAGCGTCGCCCCACGCCCACCGAGGTAGTCGATCACCTCCCGCGGCAGGAACACCAGGGCCAGGCCGGCGCTGGCCAGCGCCATGAGCAGCACCACCAGGGCTAGCAAGGCAAGACACAGCCGGGTGCGCCGGCGCGCCGCGGCCTGGTCGTCGAGAAAGCGCACGCGCTCAGCTCAGGCTGATGCGCGGGGTCTGGCGGGCTGCCCCGTCCGGCAAGGCCAGGGGCTGCGCCAGGCGAAAGCCGAAGCGACGGGCGAGCAGCGATCCGGGAAAGGTCTCGCAGCGATTGTTGTAGTCCATCACCGCATCGTTATGGGCCTGACGGGCGAAGGCCAGGCGATTTTCCGTGGAGCTCAGCTCTTCCATCAGCTGCAGGACCGTGTCGTTGGCCTTGAGCTCCGGATAGGCCTCGCTCACGGCGAACAGCCGCCCGAGGGCGATGCCGAGTCCCTGCTCGCCCTGCTCCAGGGCGTGCAGGGCGACGGGATCCTCCGGCCGGGTCTTGGCCTGGTGCAGGCCGGACTGCGCCTGCTGGCGCGCCGTCATCACCGCCTGCAGCGTTTCGCGCTCGTGCTGCAGATAGCCCTTCACCGCTTCCACCAGATTGGGGATGAGATCGTGCCGGCGGGTGAGCTGGACATCGATCTGGGCGAAGGCGTTGCGGTAGGCGTTACGCGCCGTGACCAGAGCGTTGTAGAGGCTGATCGCGAACAGGCCGAGAGCGACCAGGGCAGCCAGCAGGAGCAGCAGTTTCATCGAATCGTCCTTGAAGGTGCTGAGAATTTCCAGTCTAGGGCGCGCGCCGCTGCGCCCGCTGCACAGCGCGACGGATGCGCCGGTTGAGGGGATGGCTGGTGAATCCGGGGGGCATACCGCGGTTCAAGACGGGGATGGCGTGCCCGGGTCGGTGGGCTGGCGTGGCGCTGCGTCCGCCTTGCGGCCGGGCTGGAGCTGCAGCAGCAGGGCATCGCGCTCCTGACGCATCTGGGCGAGGCTGGTCTGGGTCCGGGTCAGTTCCTCCTGCAGTCGCTGGGCCTGGGCCTCGGAGGCGCGCAATTCGCGATTCTGCGCGCGCAGGCCGGTTACCACCTTGTGCGCCCGTGTCAGCCGCATGACCATGTTGTCCACCTTGAGCTCCAGGGCTTCGCGGTGCGACAGCAATTCCTCGACATAGGGGTCGTCGCTTTTCTTCCACTCGGGATAGTTGGCGTCGTACACCTCTTCCGGACCCTCGTCGAAGAGGTCGACGTTGCGGTTCGCCGCCGGGGCGGGACTGGCGGGAAGTGGCGGCGGCGGAGCGTCGGCAGGCGCGCTGTCGACCACCTCGGGAGCGACCGGCGCCTGCTCCTCGTTAGCGCCCTCGGCCTTGGAAGCCGCGTCGCTGGCGACGTACCGCTGCCACAGCAGAAACACCACCAGGGCGATCAGCAGGATATTGCACAGGGTTATCAGGACGAATCCCCAATCCATCAGCTGTGCATGACTCATCTGCCGCTCCGTGCTCTTCCGGTGACTGGATCCAGGCCTGTCGAGACCTCTCGCCTACCCTGTCGGCGGCGGCGCCTCGTTCTGCAGCTGATTTGAATACAGCTGGCAGCCTAAAGCATTTCTATCAGCCAAGCGGCGCCAGAGCGGAGACGAGTTGTCAGGCACGGGGGTGTGCGCGGTTTTTCCACTGGCCGGCAGAGGCGCTACAGGCTAGGGCCGCGCGGGAAAATCCGGGCGAAAAAAAGCCCGACGCTGGGCGTCAGGCTTTGCAACGGTGGGCGGATGTTGGGCTTCGCTGCGCTCAACCCAACCTACGGGACGAGGTAGGTTGGATTGAGACGGCTCTATCGTCGAAGCCCAACAAGCAGCCCAGTCGGATCTCCTACGCCAGGCTCTTGCTCACCACCTCGTAGACGTCGCTGGACAACTCGCCGCTGGCCAGGATGCGCTCCAGCTCGGCGCGCATCAGCGCCTGACGCGCCGGGCCGTACTTCTTCCAGCGGGTCAGGGGCGTCAGCAGCCGCGAGGCGATCTGCGGATTGAGGCGGTTGAGGGTGATGATCTGGTCGGCCAGGAAGCGATAGCCGCTGCCGTCCTCGGCGTGGAAATTGACCAGGTTGCTGTTGGCGAAGGCACCGATCAGCGCCCGCACCTTGTTGGGGTTCTTCAGGGTGAAGACCGGATTTTCCATCAGCGCCTGGACGCGCGCCAGACCGCCCGGCAGGGGGCTGGATGCCTGAACGCTGAGCCAGGTGTCCATGACCAGCGGATCGCTCTTGAACTCCTCGAAGAAGCGCCCCAGGACGTCGGCCTTTTCCTGCTCGAAACCGGAGTTGACCAGGGCGCTCAGGGCGGCCAGGCGCTCGGTCATGTTGTCGGCGTTGTCGAATTGCTCCAGGGCGGCGTCGCGCGCCTCCGGCTCTTCCAGCAGCATCAGATAGCCGAGCGCGGCGTTCTGCAGACTGCGGCGGGCGATATGGTCGGCGCTGGCCTGGTAGGGCGTGGTGCGCGAGGCCTCGCGGGCGCTGCGATAGCGCTGCCAGAGCACGTCGCGCAGGGCTTCGGCGATGGCCCGACGCGCCTGACGACGGGCGCCGTGGATGGCCCCGGGATCGGCCTGCTCGGACAGTTCCACCAGATAGGCTTCGGACGGCAGCGAGAGCATCTCGGCGACCATGGCCGGGTCGAGGGACTCGTCCGCCGCCACGGTGCGCAGGGCTTCCACCAGCCGGGTGTCCAGCGGCTCACCGGCGATCATGCCCTGCAGCACCTGCACGGCCAGCTGCTGGCCGGCGTCCCAGCGGTTGAAGCCGTCGCTGTCGTGCTGCATGAGGAAGGTCAGCTGTTCACGGCTGTAGGGGAAGCTGAGCTTGACCGGCGCGGAGAAGCCACGCAGCAGCGACGGCAGCGGCCGCTCGGGCACGTCGACGAAGGTAAAGGTCTGCTCGGCCTGGGTGACCGACAGCACCCGGTCGGTGCCCTGGGCAGCGCCCTCGCCTTCCAGGCGCAGCGGCAGGTCGCGCCCCTGGCCATCCAGCAGACCGAGCTGGACCGGGATCACGAAGGGCTCCTTGGTCGGCTGGCCCGGGGTGGGCGGGCAGCTCTGGCTGAAGGTCAGCCGATAGGTCTGGGCCGCGGCGTCATAGCTGTCGCTGACCGCCAGGCGCGGGGTGCCGGACTGGCTGTACCAGCGCTTGAACTGGCTGAAGTCGGTGCCATTGGCGTCTTCCAGGGCCTTGATGAAGTCGTCGCAGGTCACCGCCTGACCGTCGTGGCGCTCGAAGTAGAGATCGGTGCCCTTGCGGAAGCCCTCGGCGCCCAGCAGGGTGTGCAGCATCCGCACCACCTCGGCGCCCTTCTCGTACACCGTCAGGGTGTAGAAGTTGGAAATCTCGATGAAGTGGTCCGGGCGCACCGGGTGGGCCATGGGACCGGCGTCCTCGGCGAACTGGTTGGTGCGCAGGAAGGCCACGTCCTCGATGCGCTTGACCGTGGGCGAATTCATGTCGGAGCTGAAGCCGGCATCGCGGAACACGGTGAAGCCTTCCTTGAGCGACAGCTGGAACCAGTCGCGGCAGGTCACGCGATTGCCCGACCAGTTGTGGAAGTATTCGTGGGCGACGATGGCCTCGACGCGCTGATGGGCGGCGTCGGTGGCGGTGCGCGGGCTGGCCAGCACGGCGCTGGAGTTGAAGATGTTGAGGCCCTTGTTCTCCATGGCGCCCATGTTGAAGTCGTTCACCGCGACGATCATGAAGATGTCCAGATCGTATTCGCGGCCATAGACCTCCTCGTCCCAGCGCATGGACTTCTTCAGGCTGTCCATGGCGTGCTGCAGCTTGCCGATGTTCTCCGGTTCGACGTAGATGCGCAGGGCCACGTCGCGGCCACTGCCGGTGCGGTAGCTGTCTTCGACGCACCAGAGGTCCCCGGCGACCAGGGCGAACAGGTAGGCCGGCTTGGGGAAGGGATCTTCCCAGGTGGCCCAGTGACGGCCGCCCTCGGCTTCGCCGCTGGCCACCGGGTTGCCGTTGGAGAGCAGGATCGGGTACTTGGCCTTGTCGGCTTCCACCGTGGTGGTGAAGACGCTCATCACGTCCGGCCGATCCAGGTAGTAGGTGATCTTGCGGAAGCCTTCGGCCTCGCACTGGGTGCAGAACATGGTGCCGGAGACGTACAGGCCTTCCAGGGCGGTGTTGCTTTCCGGATGGATGCGCACCGAGGTCTTGAGCACGAAGGCTTCGCCCTGGGGCTGCAGGGTCAGGCTGCCCGCCTCGACCTGATAGTCGCCGGCGGCCAGGGCCTGGTCGTCCAGGGCCACCGCCAGCAGCTCCAGTTCCTCGCCATGCAGCACCAGCGGCGGCAGGCTCGCGCCGCGGGCCGGATTGCGCTGCAGCCGCAATTCGGCATGCACCAGGGTCTGGTCGTCGTGCAGCTCGAATCTGAGGCGGGTCTCCTCGATGAGGTACTCGGGCGCCTGGTAGTCTTTGAGATAGATGGTCTGGGGCTGGTCGGTGCGCATGGCTTACGTCCTTACATCTCTGCTGCGGAGGCGGACACGGCCAGCTGATAGGCCGTGTACTTGCGAATGTTGATCACGCCGGTATCGAACATCAGGTATTGACCCTTGATGCCCAGCAGCGTGCCTTCCACCACGGGGGTCTTTTCCAGGTCGTGGCTGACCACCTTGGTGGGATAGACCGTCACCGGATAATGGATCTCGATGGGCGCCATGTCGACCACCGGCTGGATCGCCTGCAGGCCGAAGCGGCCCTGGAGATCGTCCAGACCCTGGGCGCAGGCGTCGAAGATACGCTCGCGCACCGCCACCAGGTCTTCCGGTGCGGCCACGCCCTTGAGCATGGCGCGCCAGTTGGTGCGATCGCCCACCTGGCTGCGCAGCAGGTCTTCCACCAGGCCGGACTGCTGGCGCGTGGCGACCCTCAGGATCGGCAGCGCCTGGTAGGCGCCCTGGTCGATCCAGCGAGTGGGCAGCTGGGTGGCGCGGGTGATGCCCACCTTGAGGCCCGAGGAGTTGGCCAGGTAGACGACGTGGGGCACCATGCAATGGGCTTCGCCCCACTCCGGCTGGCGACAGGTGCCATGCTCGTAGTGGCACTTTTCGGGGCTGACGATGCAGCTATCGCACTGGGCCAGGGCGGTGAAGCAGGGATAGCAGTAGCCCTGGCTGAAGCTCTTGCGGGTCTTGCGGCCGCAGTGGGTGCAGTGGATGGCGCCCAGGTATTCCAGGCGCAGGCGACGGCCGATCATCGGATTGACCGGCACCTCGCGCTCATCGAGGCGAAAGGCGTAGTTGACGGGGTCGGCCAGGGTCACGGCCATCTTGCGCAGGGCGCCACGGCCCAGTTCGGTCATCACGGTAGGAATTTCTCGGTTTCTAAAAGACGCGAGGTGCCTCTTCGTCGCCGAAGGGCACCTCGTCGGGGTAAGGCGCGGACAATCAGTGGATGGCGTCGGACTTGAACAGGATGTTCTCGATGGGCACCGACTTGGAGGCGCACTCCTGGGGACCCATGTAGCCGGTCCGCTGGTCTTCGGGCAGGTGCTTGGCCTCGTAGGCGATCACCGCCTGCAGACAGAGCTCGACCTGGTCGCGACTGAGCTTGCGGCCGTCCGGCCACTTGCCGATCTCCACGGCCAGCTTGAGGCCTTCGTAGATATCGGGGGTGATGTTTTCCAGCATCTGGGCGAAGGATGTCGACATGGGTCGCTCCGGACTCTAGTGAACCGCCAGTTTACCGGGCTGCAGGCGACGGCGCACCTGGCCTGGTTCAATGGTGGTCATAGGTTGTATTTCGGCTCGCGGCCCGGTGTCGCGATAGGCTGGGTTGAGACGGCTCCATCGTCGAGGCCCGACAGGGGCGATGCCGATTGGGCTGTGCTGTGCTCAACCTAACCTACGCGGGTGCGTATTCCGTGGCGTGGAAAACGGCCTGGCCTTTTCCACTGAAGAATTCGGGGCAGGGTCGCCCTCACCCCAACCCTGC
Organism: Pseudomonas sp. RIT411; assembly: GCF_003057735.2. NCBI lineage: Bacteria > Pseudomonadati > Pseudomonadota > Gammaproteobacteria > Pseudomonadales > Pseudomonadaceae > Pseudomonas > Pseudomonas sp. RIT411. The sequence goes on along the minus strand of NZ_QBIZ02000006.1, from coordinate 86,313 downwards.
CGCAGGGAGAGGGCGTTAGCAGAGCGGCCCTCCCCTCCAACAGGGCTGAACCCCGGCACCTGGCCGCCATCAGAGCAGGAAGCGCTTCCTGGAGACCCCATGCCTGCCTATCACCCCCTTATCCTCGCCGGTGTCGAACTCTGGCTGCTCGCGGAAAAGGCGATCTACTGGCCCGCGCGCCAGGCGCTGCTGGTGGCCGACATCCATTTCGGTAAGGCGGCCGCCTTCCGGGCATTGGGCCAGCCGGTGCCCCATGGCACCACCGCGGGCAACATCGCGCGGCTGGACGGCCTGCTAGCGCGTTATGACTGCCGCGAGATCATCTTTCTCGGTGACTTCCTGCACGCCCCGGAATCCCGCGCGCCCCTGACCCTGGACACCCTCGAACGCTGGAGGGAACATCAGGCCCATCTGCGGCTGCTGCTGATCCGCGGCAACCATGACAGACGCGCTGGCGATCCACCGGCGGCGCTGGGCATCGACGTAGTGGGCGAGCCGCTGGAACTGGACGGCCTGTCGCTGCAGCACGAACCCGATCCACACCCGCGCCTGCCGGTGCTGGCCGGCCACATCCATCCGGCGTTTCGCCTGCAGGGGCGTGGGCGCCAGGCGCTGCGCCTGCCCTGCTTCTGTCTGGAAAATGACGAGGTGCTGATCCTGCCGGCCTTTGGCGACTTCACCGGCGGGCACCTGCTGGCACCCGATCCAGCGCGGCGGATCTTCGTGGTGGGGGATGGCGGTATCTGGCCCTTGCGCTAGAGCCAGATACCCCGGCGATCAGCCTTCTTCGGTGATCCCGGTGATGGTGATGCCGTGGCGTTCCAGCAGGGCTACCGTGGGTTCGTCGTAATCCCGGGGGACTTCGCTGTCGTCGTATTCTTCCAGGGCATCGTCTCGGACGATCTGGGCGATCCGCTCCATGTCCGGTTTCTGGTCAGCGTCGGTGGTGACCACCGAGGTGTTGCCGTCAACGTTGCTGTAAGCAATTTTCCACTTCGACATCTCAGGACTCCTCAGGGGGAAACAAGGCTATCGAGAGATTAGAGGGCCGGATCCCCAGTAATTCGCCCTAACGCGGACGAAAGACGATATCCAGCAGGCCGGCCAGGGCGCCGTCGGCGCAACCAGCCTTGGCCAGAGCCTCGCGGGCCTGCTTGAGGTGACCGTGCAACTGGCGTTGCGCATGGTCGCGGCCGAGCAGGCTGACCAGGGTGGACTTGTCGCCATCCTTGCCGGCGTCCTTGCCCAGGCCCTTGCCGTCGTCCAGATCGTCGAGCAACTGGAAGGCCAGGCCGAGCTGGCAGGCGAAGACGTGGAAGGCCTCGCGCTGCACGGCGGTGGTGACCAGGGTGGCACCGGCCATGGCCATGGCCGCGGAGAACAGCGCGCCGGTCTTGAGCTGGTTGGTCAGGGCGATGGCATCGGCCGGCCGTGCCTGGCGGCCGCCGTGCAGGTCATGGTACTGGCCGCAGACCAGCCCCGCGGTGCCGACCGCATCGGCCAGTTGACAGACCATCTGGGTGCGGGTTTCCGCCGGTACCCCGGCGAGGCCCGCGACCAGGCGCAGGGCGTGGCTGAGCAGGGCCACCGCAGCCAGCATGGCGACGTCCTCGCCGAACTCGACGTGCAGGGTCGGCCGCCCGCGGCGCAGGCGGGCGTCGTCCATGCAGGGCATGTCGTCGAGGAACAGCGAGGCGGCGTGCACCATTTCCACGGCGCAGCCCAGATCGAGGACGGCCTCGTCGGCCTGACCCAGGTCCTCGGCGGCCAGCACCATCAGCAGCGGACGCAGCCGCTTGCCGGGTGCCAGCACACCACTGCGAATCGCTTCGGCGACCGGATCGCTGCCGGCCGGTAACAGCTCTGCCAGACGCTCGTCGATACGGGTACGCTGCCATTGCAGCGCAGCGGCAAAATTGTCTGTCGCGTTCGGCACTAATACGGTCGCCATGAGTCGAGATACTCCATATGTGGAACCGACGAACGGTCGCACCTTGGTGGATTAGGTCTTCGCAAAGCGAACCCGTCGTCCCCTACCAGACCACAACGACCGACGAAAGGTCATTCAGGGCGGACTCTAGAAGACATGGTGGATTGGGAACTGGCAAGCCGCAAGAACGATCATCTGGACATCGTGCTGGATCCCCACAAGGCCCGCAGCGCCGTCACCACGGGCTTCGACGCCTACCGCTTCACGCACTGCGCCCTGCCCGAACTGAACCTCGACGATATCGACCTCGGCACCCGCCTGTTCGGGCGTCCCCTGGCCGCGCCGCTGCTGATCAGCTCCATGACCGGCGGCCCAGAGCGGGCCGCGCTGATCAATCGGCATCTCGCCGAAGCGGCCCAGACCCTGGGCATCGCCCTGGCGGTCGGGTCCCAACGCATCGCCCTGCAGCAGGGTGGCGACCAGGGTCTGACCGGCGAATTGCGCCGGCTGGCGCCGGACGTGCCACTGCTGGCCAACTTCGGCGCCGCGCAGTTGGTGGCCGGCTATGGCCTCGACGAAGCCCGCCGCGCGGTGGAGATGATCGAAGCGGACGCCCTGATCGTGCATCTCAATCCCCTGCAGGAAGCCGTGCAAGCCGGTGGCGATCGCCGCTGGCACGGCATTCTCCTCGCTCTGGAAAATCTGGTTACACAACTGGCCGTGCCGGTCGTCGTAAAGGAAGTCGGTGCCGGGTTGTCGGGCCGGGTCGCCATGCAATTGGTGGAAGCTGGTGTGGCGGTACTCGATGTCGCCGGCGCCGGAGGCACCAGCTGGGCAGCGGTGGAAGCCGAACGGGCCCGTGACGAGCAGCAGCGCGCCATTGCCCGCGCCTTTGCCGACTGGGGCATCCCCACCGCCGAGAGCTTGTGCCAGGTGCGCGCCGCCTGCCCGCAGGCGACGGTGATCGCCTCGGGTGGCATCCGCAATGGCATCGACGTAGCCAAGGCCATCTGTCTCGGTGCGGATCTGGCCGGCCAGGCCGCCGCCGCCCTGCCCGGTGCCACCGAATCCACCGAGGCGGTGATCGCGCATTTCCAGGTGGTGATCGAACAGTTGCGCATCGCCTGCTTCTGCACTGGCTCGGCCGATCTGGCCGGCTTGCGCCAGGCCGAGCTGCTGGACGCCGCATCGCTGCGGTGCCCATAGTGGCCGACACCCGACCGGACGCCGCCATGCATGTCGCCCTGATCTCGCCGCCGCTGCCGAGCCACCTGTCCACCCATCTGGTGCTGGGTGAGGCGCTGGTCGCGCTCGGCCACCGGGTCACCCTGCTGCACCAGGTGGAGGTGGGCGATCGGGCGCTGCCGGCGGGTGTCGGCTTCCAGGCGATAGGCGCGACCAGTCATCCGCGCGGCAGCCTGGCGCCGCTGCTGGCCCGTACCGCCAGCAGCAAGCCCTGGTCGGTATTCGGCGTGATCGCCGACATGGCGCGCAATACCGAACTGTTCTGCCGCGAAGGCCCGGCCGCCCTGCGTGACCTCGAGGTCGACTGCCTGATCGCCGACCAGATGGAACCGGCCGGTGGCCTGCTCGGCGACCACCTGGGCCTGCCCTATGCGTCCCTGGCCTGCGCCGTGCCGATGAATCGCGAGCCCCATCTGCCCCTGCCCACCCTGCCCTTCGCCTACCCCGCCAGCGAGCGGGAAAGGCAGATCGTCCAGGGCGCCACCCAAGTGTTCGACCTGATGATGCGCGGCCAGGGCAAGGTCATCCAGCGCCAGGCCCAGGCCTTCGGCCTTGGCGACCGCCGGACCCTCGACGACTGCTTTTCGCCCTATCTGCAGCTGAGCCAGTGCCTGCCGGGCTTCGACTTTCCGCGGAAGGCCCCGCCGCCGCATTTCCACGAGGTCGGGCCGCTGCGCTCGCCGGCGGTGAGCGAGCAACGGCTGGCGCTGGAGATCGATCCGCGCCGGCCCTTCGTCTTCGCCTCCTTCGGCACCCTGCAGGGTGGCCGTCTGCCCCTGTTCCGCCGCATCGCCCAGGCCTGTCGCCACCTGGGCGTCCAGGTGCTGATCGCCCACTGCGGGCGCCTGGATGCCAGCGGCGAACGCCGCCTGCTCGACGACGGCGCCACCTGGGTCACGGACTTCGCGCCCCAGGAAGCGGCCATTGCCCGCGCCGATGCGGTCATCACCCACGGCGGCTTCAATACCGTGCTGGACGCCCTGGCGGCCGGCAAGCCCATGCTCGCCCTGCCCATGGTGTTCGACCAGCCGGGCATCGCCCGGCGCCTGGAGCGGGTCGGCGCCGGCATCTGCCTGGCACCGCGGCTGGCCAGCAAGGCCCGCCTGACCCAGGCCCTGGGCGCCGTGCTGGCCGACCCCAGCTACCGCCAGGCGGCCGAACGCTTCGTGCCCATCGCCAGAGCGGCAGGCGGCGTCGCCACTGCCGCTCGCCTGGTGGATGGCCTGGCCCGGCGAGGACTCGAACGTGCGTCCTGACCTGCTGATCGTCGGCGGCGGCCTGGCCGGCGGCCTGCTCGCCCTGCGCCTGGCCGAAACGCGTCCGGAGCTGGACTGGCGCCTGGTGGAAGCCGGTCCACGCCTGGGCGGCAACCACACCTGGTCCTTCCACGAGCCGGATCTCACCGCGCCGCAGCATGCCTGGATCGATCCGCTGGTCGCCCATCGCTGGCCGGGCTACGAGGTGCGTTTCCCCCAGCGCCAGCGGCAACTCGGCAGCGGCTACGCCAGCATCAGCGCCGAACGCTTCCATGAAGTTCTGAGCGCGCGCCTGCCCGCCGAGCGCCTGCTGCTGGGACGCCAGGTGCTGCGCCTGCAGGACGATGGCGTGGTCTTCGCCGATGGCTACACCCTGGCCGCCGGCGCGGTGATCGATGCCCGCGGACCGCGGCCCGATCCGGCGCTCTGGCTCGGCTATCAGAAATTTCTCGGCCAGGAGGTGCGTCTCACGCGGCCCCATGGCCTGGCCGAACCCATCGTGATGGACGCCACCGTCGATCAGCTGGACGGCTATCGCTTCGTCTACAGCCTGCCACTGGCCCCCGATCGGCTGCTGATCGAGGACACCTACTACGCCGATGGCGAGAGCCTGCCGGTCGAGCGCCTGCGCCAGCACCTGGCCGACTATGCCGGGCAGCAGGGCTGGGAGATCGCCGAGGTACTGCGCGAGGAACAGGGCGTGCTGCCCATCACCCTGGGCGGCGATCTGGACCGCTACTGGGACAACGTCACCGCCGGCGCCCCCATTGGCCTGGCCGCAGGGCTGTTCCACCCCACCACCGGCTATTCGCTGCCCGAAGCGGTACGCCTGGCGGAGCACCTGGCCGCCCAGCCCTTCACCTCCAGCGCCGTGCTGCGCGACGGCCTGCGGCAGTACGCCCAGGGCCGCTGGCAGGGCCAGGGCTTCTTCCGCCTGCTCAATCGCATGCTCTTTCTCGCCGGCCGCCCCGAGCACCGGGTGCGCGTCATGGAAAGGTTCTACGGCCTCGGAGAACCGCTGATCCAGCGCTTCTACGCCGGCCGCCTCACCGCCTTCGATCGGCTGCGCATCCTTTCCGGCAAACCGCCGGTGCCGCTGAAACCGGCCCTGGATGCCGCGCTAGCTCGTCCTCCTCAGTTCAAGGAAGCACCATGACCCAAGGTAACGCGCCCAAGCGGGCCATCGTCATCGGCGCCGGCTTTGGCGGTATCGCCCTGGCGATCCGTCTGCAGTCGGCCGGCATCGCCACCACCCTCATCGAGGGCCGCGACAAGCCCGGCGGCCGTGCCTACGTCTACGAGGACGCGGGCTTCACCTTCGACGCTGGTCCGACCGTCATCACCGATCCCTCGGCCCTAGAGGAGCTGTTCACCCTCAGCGGTCGGCAGATGCGCGACTATGTGGAGCTGCTGCCGGTCAGCCCCTTCTACCAGCTGTGCTGGGAAGACGGCACCCGCTTCGACTACGTCAACGACCAGGCCCGGCTGGACGAGCAGATCCGCGCCCTGGAACCGGACGACGTCGCCGGCTACCAGCGCTTCCTGGCCTATTCCCAGGCGGTATTCGAAGAAGGCTACATCCGCCTCGGCGCCAAGCCCTTCCTCAAGGTCGGCGACATGCTCGCCGCCGGTCCCAAGCTGGTCCAGCTCAGCGCCTGGCGCAGCGTCTACACCCAGGTGTCGTGCTTCGTGAAGAGCGAGAAGCTGCGCCAGACGCTGTCTTTCCATACCCTGCTGGTGGGCGGCAACCCCTTCGCCACCTCCTCGATCTATGCGCTGATCCATGCGCTGGAACGCAAGTGGGGCGTCTGGTTCGCCAAGGGCGGTACCCACCAGCTGGTGCTCGGCCTGCTGAAGCTCTTTACCGACCTTGGCGGCGAGGTGCGGCTGAACGCGCCGGTGGAACGCATCCTCACCGAAGGCAATCGCGCCACCGGCGTTTGCCTGGCCGACGGCAGCCAGCTCGCGGCCGATCTGGTGGCCTCCAACGCCGACGTGGTGCACACCTATCGCAAGCTGCTTGGCCACCACACCCATGGCGTGGTCGAGGGCAATCGCCTCAAGCGCAAGAGACACAGCATGTCGCTGTTCGTCATCCATTTCGGCCTGAGCCAGCCGCCGGTGGGTCTCGAACACCACATGGTCTGCTTCGGCCAGCGCTATCGTGGCCTGATCGACGAACTGTTCAAGGGCCCGGGCGTGCCGGACGACTTCTCGCTCTACCTGCACTCGCCCTGCGTCACCGATCCGTCGCTGGCACCGCCCGGCCACAGTTCCCACTACGTGCTGGCGCCGGTGCCGCACCTGGGCAATGCCGACGTCGACTGGAGCGTGGAAGGCCCGCTCCTGAGAGACAAGATCTTCGCCTACCTGGAAGAGCGCTACATGCCCGGCCTGAGGGCCAATCTGGTCACCTCGCGCATCTTCACCCCGGCCGATTTCCGCCAGGAGCTCAATGCCCATGTCGGCTCGGCCTTTTCCCTGGAGCCCATCCTCACCCAGAGCGCCTGGTTCCGGCCGCACAATCGCGATAGTGTCATTCCCAACCTCTACCTGGTCGGCGCGGGCACCCATCCCGGGGCCGGCGTTCCGGGCGTGGTCGGCTCGGCCAAGGCCACCGCCAGCGTCATCCTCGAGGAGCACGGTTAGCCATGCCAGCCACCCCTGACGTCGTCGACCACGCCGAGCAGAGCATCGCCGTCGGTTCCAAGAGCTTTGCCGCGGCCGCCAAGCTGTTCGCCCCCGAAACCCGCGAGAGCGCGGTGCTGCTCTATGCCTGGTGTCGCCACTGCGACGACGTCATCGATGGCCAGGAACTGGGCCATGGTCAGGTCGAGGGCGATCGCCGCGCCGGACAGGAACGCCTGGCCGAGCTGGAACGCCTGACCCGCGCCGCCTACGGCGACGAGCCGCTGCAGAATCCGGCCTTCGCCGCCTTCCAGCGGGTGGTCAGGCGCCATGGCATTCCTCTGGCCCTGCCGCTGGATCACCTGGCCGGCTTTCGCATGGACGTCGAGGAGCGCGTCTATGTGGAGCTCGAAGACACCCTGGAGTACTGCTATCACGTCGCCGGGGTGGTCGGGGTGATGATGGCGCGCATTATGGGCGCCGAAGACGAAGAAACCCTGGATCGCGCCTGCGACCTGGGCATGGCCTTCCAGCTCACCAACATCGCCCGCGACATCGTCGAGGACGCCCGTATCGGCCGCGTCTATCTGCCGCGGCTATGGCTCGACGAACTCGGGGTGCCGGCGGACGAACTGGCCGCGCCGCGCCATCGCGAAGCCGTCGCCCAGCTGGCCGAGCGCCTGGTACGCCTGGCAGAACCCTACTACGACTCGGCACGCCAGGGCCTGGCCGCCCTGCCCCTGCGTTCGGCCTGGGCCATCGCCACCGCCCGCGGCGTCTATCGCGAGATCGGCGTGCAGGTGCTGCACCTGGGCGCCCAGGCCTGGGATCAGCGGGTCAGCACCAGCACCGCCGACAAGCTGCGCCTGGTCTGCCGCGGCGCCGCGCGCGCCATGCTGTCCCGCCACCAGCGCGACGAGCCCCGCTCGACCGAGCTCTGGACCCGGCCGCGGCGCTGACGCCAGCGATCGCGCTTCGGTCACATTTGTGCGCATCTTGGGGCTGCCCACCCGCAAACTTTTATGCGATAAACGGGTCGGATTAAAGCGACCCCTGGTGGGCCGCGGATGGATGGATGCCTGAGCCAGAGCGCTGCATCCGGTAGTCAGCCTACGAGTATGGGATTTGCACATGCACAAGACGGAAACGGCTGTTTCACACGATCGCTTCGCTGCCTCCTCGTCACTACTTGCCCTTGGCCTTTCCGCTAACGCGCAGTCCGGTTACAAGCCCGAATTCTTCAACGCCACCCAGTGGCGCACCCTGGTCGCCCTTTGCGCTCACCTGCAGGCCGACAGCGAGCAGGCCGATGCCCGGCTGCCCGAGTTCATCGATCGCCACATGCTGACCCCCTACGCTCACGGCGATCGCTCCAACATCGTCGACCCCTTCGACGAGCAGGCGCAGGTCCAGCAGGGCGCCAACCTGCGCGATCTGCTGCGTGACGGTCTGGCCGTGGTGGACAGCTATTGCACCGAGCGTCTGGGTGCCGGTTTCGCCGAACTGGCAGCCGGTGAACAGGCCCAGGTGGTAACCGCCGCCGAAGCGGGTACCCTGAATCCGCCCGCCAAGGAATTCATCGATCTGCTGCGCAACGAAAGCGAACGCAGTCAGTACGCCCACTCCCTGTTCGCCGCCTACGACGACACTCCCGCCGTCGCCTGACCCTGCTTAGCGCCTCCTCGGAGGCGCTCCCCTCTCCCGCCTAGTCCGCACCTTCCTGCACCTGATCCCGCGCCTTGCGCTCGCGCGAAGAATCCAGGGCGCCGCCGTGTATCTCGCGCAGCTGCTGCTTGAGTTGCTGGGTGGTGGGCGCCAGCAGGAAACCGAAGGACACGCAGCCGTCCTTGCCGTCCACCGCATGATGCATGCGATGCGCCTGATAGAGCCGCTTCAGATAGCCGCTGCGCGGGATGTAGCGAAACGGCCAGCGCTGATGCACTAGGCCGTCGTGGGCGATGAAGTACAGCAGGCCATAGAGGGTCATGCCGGCGCCGATCCACTGCAGGCGCCAGTAGCCGGCATTGCCCAGGGCGATCAGCAGGATCGCGAGGCCAGCGAAGACCACCGCATAGAGATCGTTCTTCTCGAACCAGCCGGTACGCGGGCGGTGGTGGGATTCATGCCAGCCCCACCCCCAGCCATGCATGATGTACTTGTGCGACCACCAGGCAAAGGCTTCCATGCCGGCCACGGTGGCCAGCACGATTCCCGCATTGATCAGTAGCTCCAACGTTACCTCCGCAGGCGCCTGCTCAGGACGTCGCCGCCGGCTCGGCCAGGGTGCCGGCGGTCTCGCCCAGCAGGGGCGAATCCACCGGTAGACAGACCTGCAGGATACCCGGACGCACCTCGAATCTCACCCGGTCTCGCTTGACCGGTTCGCCATCGAGGTTCATGTCCAGGCCTTCGGCGGCTTCCAGCTCCACCCAGGGCAGCCGCGCGCGGATGAACATCTCCTCGGTGCTGAAGCCCTTGCTGAGGAATTCGCCCAGGGTGCCGAGCACGTCCTGGGACGCCGGCAGAATACCCACGTCGAGCAGGCCATCGTTGACCACGGCGGTGGGACAGAGCACATGACCACCGCCGGCCTGGCGACCGTTGCCGATGCCCAGGGCGAGGAATTCGCCTTCCCATTCGAAACCGGGACCGCGGAAGCGGCCATGGGCCGAATGCACCTCGGCGAAGCGGGTCAGGCCGGTGAGGAAGTAGGCCGCGCCGCCCAGCAGGCGCTTGAGTTCACCCGGGGTGTTGGCGGTGACTTGGGAGCCGAAGCCACCGGTGGCCATGTTGAGGAACAGCTGACCCTCCGCCTCGACCAGATCGATGGCGCTGGTCGGGCCATCCAGTAGCGCCAGCGCTGCGGCAGGCTCAACCGGCACACCGGCCGCGCGGGCAAAGTCGTTGGCGGTACCCAGGGGCAGCAGGCCGAGACGGGCCTGGCTGTGGTTCTGCGCCATGGCCTCGGCCACCGCCCGCAGGGTGCCGTCGCCGCCGGCCGCGACCAGGGTGCCGTAGCCTTCGCGGGTCGCCTGCTCGACGAAGCGCGCGGCATCGTCTTCTTCCCAGGTCACCCGCACGTCGATGCGATGACCGGCGGCACGCCGTTCGAGAATGGCCTCCCGAACGTCCTCGTTACCGGTTTCCTTGCCATTGAGAATGACCAGGGCTGCGTCAGCCAGGGTGCCTGTCGTCGTCATGTCTGTCGTCCAAGGTTGGCGCTGCGCGGCGAGATGCCGCGTCAGGTACCGGGCAGCGCCCGGCGAGCGAATCTGGAGACTAGGACTGTGGCCCAACGGCCACGTTCAGTCCTGACCGCCGGTTGGCTAGGCCTTGAGCAATTCGGCCAGCGGGATGAAGCGCACCGGATCGCCCACGGCGAAAGTGCGGTCCTCGCGGATCTCCACCAGGCCATGGGCCCAGGCCGCCGTCTGCAGCACATTGGAGCCCTGGTTGCGATGGGGTACCGCCCGGCCATTCTCCAGGCGCGCCCGCTGGTATTCGCGGCGCGCACCGGCACGCGGCCAGTCGAAACCGGCCGGCACCTCGACGCTCAGCGGGGCCACGTCGATCTTGCCGGCCCGCCGCAGCAGATAGGGCCGCGCCAGCAGACCGAAGGTCACCAGGGTCGAGGCGGGATTGCCCGGCAGGCCGATCAGCGGGATCCCGCGGAAGCGCCCACAGGTCAGCGGCTTGCCCGGCTTGAGCGCCAGCTTCCACAGGGTCAGCTCGCCCTCCTCACGCAGGGCCTGCCCCAGGTAGTCGGCTTCGCCCACCGAGACACCTCCGGTGGAAAGGATCAGATCGGCCTGCAGCGCGCCCAGCCGCCGGCGCGTCTCGGCGAGATCGTCGGGCAGGATGCCCTGGTCCGACACCTCGCAACCCAGCCGCCGCAGCCAACTGATCAGCAGGGCACGATTGCTGTTGTAGATCTGCCCCGGCCCGAGCGGCTGGCCGGGCGCTACCAGTTCATCGCCGGTCGACAGCACCGCGACCCTGAGGCGCCGAAAGACATTCAGCTGGGCCCGGCCGAGGGAGGCGGCGACGCCCAGCTCCGCAGGACCCAGGGCGGTGCCGGCCGACAGGACCTCGTCACCCACCTTGACCTCGTTGCCGCGGCGCCGGATGTTGCGGCCAAGCCGCAGTTGCTCGACAAAGCGCACCCGGCCATCGTCCAGCACCTCGGTGTTTTCCTGCATTTCCACGCAGTCGGCACCCGCCGGCACCGGCGCACCGGTAAAGATGCGGGCGCAGGTTCCCGGCTCCAGCGGCGCTGGTGCCTGGCCGGCGAAGATGCGCTGGGAGACCCGCAGCGGTTCGCCCTGCCAGTCGTCCAGGCGCAGGGCGTAGCCGTCCATGGCGCTGTTGTCCCAGGGCGGCAGATCCAGGTCGGCTACCAGGGGCGCGGCCAGGATGCGCCCGTCGGCGTCTTCCAGGGCGACCTGCTCCAGGGGCAAGGGACCGTCTTCGGCCGCCAGGGCCAACAGTCGCGCCAGGGCCTCTTCCAGCGACAGCAGGCTCATCCGCGTGGCCCGCAGGGTTCGGCCTGCTTGAGATGCGGCACGAAATTGCAGGGGCGATGACGGTTGTCCAGCTGCTCGGCGAGGATGCCGTCCCAGGCGGTGCGGCAGGCATTGGTCGAACCCGGCAGGCAGCAGACCAGGGTGCCGTTGGACAGGCCGGCCAGGGCGCGGGACTGCACGGTGGAGGTGCCGATATCGGCCACGGAGATCTGGCGGAACAGTTCGCCGAAGCCATCCACCTGCTTGTCCAGCAGACAGGCCACGGCTTCCGGGGTGCTGTCGCGACCGGTGAAGCCGGTGCCGCCGGTGATCAGCACCACCTGGACCTGGTCTTCGGCGATCCAGTGGGCGACCTGGGCGCGGATTCGGTAGAGGTCATCCTTGAGCAGCACGCGGTCGGCGAGGAAATGGCCGGCGGCCTCCAGGCGGTCGACGAACAGCTGACCCGAGGTGTCGGTCTCGAAGGTGCGGGTATCGCTGACCGTCAGGACGGCGATGTTCAGCGGTACGAAAACCGCCTCGGCTTTGTGGCTCATCTGCTTGGGTTTCCGAAGTGTGCGAAAGAAAGGGTGCAGCGGAAGACCGCCGGACGGGCCGCGGGTTTCCCGGAGGGGGTGAGCGCCGGACTGGCAGCGACCGGGAGGTGGCCGCGTCGAGAGTCAGGGGCACTGTGGGCCAGGATCGCGGGGAAGGTCCGAAAAGGCTGCATCGTCACAGCCTAGAGGAAAAGCCGGCGCCCCTTCAACCGAGAGGGCGCCTGGCCACGCCTAGCGCTGGCGTTGTTCGCCTTCGGCATGGGTCTCCCATTTGATGGGGCGCGGATCGGCGATGTCGTTGACGTCCTGGCTGAAGCGGCCGTACTGGGGCGCGATATTCGGGTCCTCCTCCCAGGTCGCCTGCTGGGTGAAGGTGCCGGCCTTCCGATTGAACTTGAGAAAATGCCGGGCCGTCTTGCCACCCCAGTCCGCGGACGGCAGGGAGATGAAATCCACCTGGTACTGGTCGTCGGTCAGCTTGCCGTGCACCACATAGACGCCGTAGTGCTCCTCGCCGGGCGAGATGATCTTGTAAACGCCGTTGCTGTAGTAATAGAGGGTGGCGTCGGGATAGGGCTTCTTCTCGTAGAGCTTTTCGTAGAACAGCTTCTGGCGGATGGTCGGCTGGCCAAAGGTGACCTTGACCGAGGGAGGTTCACCGCCGCCCGCGCCAAAGGCGGGCAAGGCGGCCAGGGCCAACGCAGGGAGCAACATCGTCTTCATCGTTTCCAAACTCCTTCTGGGCAGGGACTCCCCGCCACCGCACGACAGGGATCAAAGGTGTCTAGCACGCCCCTTTGCACGGGACGCGCCCGAGTCTAGCCCAGCCGTTTCGCCCGGACAAACCCTGCTCCAGCCGACCGCCAGCGGCGAAACCGGGCTAGGATGAAAGCCCGCTCCCCACGTCCAAAAGCCGAGGTCCGCTGTATGTCCCTTCTGCCCGCTTCCATCCTGATCCTCGCCGGCGGTCGCGGCCAGCGCATGGGCGGACGCGACAAGGGACTGGTGGAATGGCGCGGCCAGCCCCTGGTGGCCCAGGTGCAGGCCGCGGTAAGGCCACTGACCGATGACCTGGTGATCTCCTGCAACCGCAATGCGCCGCGCTATGCCCAGTGGGCCGATCAGCTGGTGGCCGATGACCAACCGGACTATCCTGGCCCCCTGGCCGGCATCCTCGCCGGCCTCGCCGTGGCGCGGCATGACTGGGTGCTGCTGCTGCCCTGCGATGCACCGCGGATCGACGCCGCCCTCGCCCTGCAACTGCTCACGGCGGCTCAGGCGAGCGCGGGGCCAGTAATGGCGCGCCAGGGTGGCTACTGGCAACCGCTGTTCAGCGCCCTGCCCCGGCGCCTGTTGCCGGCCTTGCGCCAGGCCTGGGCGGATGGCGAGCGCAGTCCGCGTGGCGCCCTGCTGCCCCTTGGCCTGACCGCCGTGGACTTCACTGAAGACGATATTCGCCTGGCCAACTTCAACGACCCCGCGGCGCTGGAAAGCGCGGTCTGAACGCGGCGATCCACTAGGCCAGACGGCGTGACCCACCGGTTGGCGGACGAACTCGGCCCTGCACCCGCGGTCCTAAGCCCGCTTGGTTGCCAAGAAAGGAGACCGTCACATGAACAAGCACCTGCTCCCCGCCGCCTTGCTGGTCGCTGCCAGCGCCCTGCTCGCCGGCTGCTCCACGCCCAGCGTCATCACCCTCAACGATGGCCGCGAGATCCAGGCCACCGACACGCCGAAGTACGATGACGACTCGGGCTTCTATACCTTCAAGCAGCTCGACGGCAAGCCGACCCGCATCAACAAGGACCAGGTTCGCACCATCAAAGAGCTCTGATTCCAGCCCGGCGCGATTTTTTTACCTAACCCCTTGTGCTTGCATGAGTTTTAGGTAGAATGCGCGCCATCCATCACGGAGCGTAGCGCAGTTTGGTAGCGCGTCTCGTTCGGGACGAGAAGGTCGCTGGTTCGAATCCAGTCGCTCCGACCAATTTGATCCGCAAGGATCACCCCAAAGCCCGCCTAGTGCGGGCTTTGTCGTTTCTGGGGTTTGGCCTTGGCGCCCCCAAGGAGCGTCGCCCTCCCCCCTCTATCGCCTATCGCCGACTCAACGCCAGCTTGGCGGCGAACAGCAGAAAGACCACGCCCGTCACCCGATCCAGCCAGCGGATCACCGCGGCCTTGCGCAGGGTCTCGCCCAGGGTGCGGGTGGCGCCGATCAGGGTCAGGGACCAGACCAGGCCCAGTGCCACATGGATGGCGACCAGGCCGAAGGTCCAGGCGATCAGGGGTTGGCCCTGGGGAATGAACTGGGGCAGGAAGGACACATAGAAGATGCCGACCTTGGGATTGAGCACGTTGCCCAGCATCCCCTTGAGAAACCAGTTGGAGCCTGAGCCGCCCTCGCCTTCCGCAGGGGCGATGGCGTTACGGGGGCGCAGCAGCAGGTTGAGGCCGAGCCAGCAGAGGTAGGCGGCGCCGCAGTATTTGAGCAGCGTATAGGCCAGCTCCGAGACCGCCAGCAGTGCGCCCAGGCCGAAGGCCACGGCGGCGCCCCAGAGCAGGCAGCCGGCATTGATCCCCAGGGCCGCGCGCCAGGCCTGGGCCCGGCCTTCTACCGCGGCGGTGCGCAGGATCAGCGCGGTATCGAGACCCGGAGTGACGGTGAGCAGGGACGCGGCCAGGGTGAAGGCCAGCAGGTTGTCGGCGAGAGACATGGCGCGGCTCGTTTCGGTGGGAGAGGCTCGAAACGGTAGCACGGGGTCAGGACGACGATCAGCCTGTCCTCGTACCGCGATGGCCGCCCGCAGGCGGCCATCGCAAGGCTCAACCGGCGGCGCGGAAGGCGGGTTCCTGGTCGGCGATGTAGCGGGCGGCGGCGCGGCGGGCTTCCAGTTCGAAGGCCTGGGGATTGCGATCGACGATGCGCTCCAGGGTGCCGCGGGGAATGCCGTCGGCTTCGAAGTCGGTGCGGCACTGCAGGGCGCCGGCGTGGCAGACGTTGCGCTCGACCGCTTCGATCAGACCACCGGCGCGCAGGGTCTTGACGATGTTATGGGGCAGACGGCGGCTGCGACGCAGAGCGGCGGTGGCCATGGCCAGGACGTCGAGGATCTCGTTTTCCACCGGGCTGAAGGGGCCGTTGCCGAGCTTGCCCTTCTGCATCAGGTAACGGCGCGAGAGCAGATTGCCCTGGCGTTCAAGGGCTTCTCGCGCGGCCAGGTCGAGGCGACCGCGGCTTTCCAGGCTGCGCTCCAGCGCAATGAGAAATTCCCAATCGGTGATCTGAGAAATCTGGGTGATGACTGCGTCCATGAAGCGCTCCTTGCCAGTCGGGAATAGATGGCACATTGATAGCGTTCAGCGCATTTGGTTCCCTGCAAAACCGGGATGCCGACGGACGTCATATCATTTGGCCAGTGGCGACCGGTCGCGGCCGACGAGCGTGTCTATTCGGGGGACGAAAGGAGCGATGACAAGAGCTGGGTAGGTAGGTCGTACCAACCGTCCTATCCCAGGAAACAGGACACTAGCGACGCGGCAGCAGGCTCTCGACCAACTGGCTGAGGTCGGCCACGCTCCAGGGTTTGGGCAGGAAGGCAGCGCGCCGCGGCAGGACGGCGAGATCCTGGTCGATGTAGCCGGAAATGATGATGAAGGGCACCGTGGGCCAGCTCACCGCCGCGAGCTGGGCGAAGGCCAGACCGTCCAGCATGCCCGGCACGTTGACGTCGGCGATGACCATCTTGGTATCGCTGCCGCGGGTGTCCATATGAGCCATCGCTTCATCGCTGGAGGCGACTGCCACGACGTTCAGCCCCTGTTCGGTGAGGATTTCGGTCAGCAGCTCGCGCTGCCCCGGATCGTCTTCCAGAACAAGAATTTGTCTTTGTATTTCAAGGCTTCTCGGCTTCATGGCAGCTCAGACAGCGAAGGCGGGAGAGGTTCTCCCCGAACCTACCTAACGGTCACCTGAGGCAGGTGAGCGGTAGGCTGGCCAATTGCCTTCAAACCCGCGCCACGCCTGGCTTTCAGCCCTTAAAAGAACCATGCCAGACGGCCTCGTGAGGGGCGCGGATGAAGTTTTTTCGCCGCTTGGCTGTCTGAGGGCCAAGACGCCCATTTTTCGCCTGCGCAAGGACCCCGCCTCCGTGAGCCGACAGCCCCCCTCCCGCAAGGCGCGGGTCGACAATTCCGCTACCAGCGATGTTTCGCACGAGGGCAAGAACATCTTCTTTGCCGCGGTGGAAACCACGCGGATGCCGATGCTGGTGACCGATCCCAAGCAGCCGGACAACCCGATCATCTTCGCCAACAACGCCTTCACCGACATGACCGGCTACCAGGTGGACGAGTTGCTGGGGCGCAACTGCCGCTTCCTGCAGGGACCGGAGACGGATCGTTCGGTGGTCGGCCAGATTCGCGAGGCGGTGGAGCAGGAGCGCGAGATCTCGGTGGAGATCATCAACTACCGCAAGGACGGCTCGACCTTCTGGAATGCGCTGTTCGTCTCGCCGGTGTACAACGACGCGGGCGAGCTGACCTACTACTTCGCGTCCCAGCTGGATGTCAGCCGGCGGCGCGACGCCGAGGACGCCCTGCGCCAGGCGCAGAAGATGGAGGCGCTAGGCCAGCTCACCGGCGGCATCGCCCACGACTTCAACAATCTGCTGCAGGTGATGATGGGCTATATCGACATCATCCAGCGCACTGCGGAAAAGCCCAGCTTCGACCAGGAACGCATCGTGCGCAGCGCCACCCACGCCAAGTCGGCGGCGGAGCGCGCCAGTACCCTCACCCAGCAGCTGCTGGCCTTTTCCCGCAAGCAGAAGCTCGAAGGCCGGGTACTCAACCTCAACAACCTGATCCGCACCTCTCATGAGCTGGCGGAGCGGACCCTGGGCGACGTGGAAATCCGCACCCAGCTGGACCCCGAGCTGTGGAACTGCCGCATCGATCCCACCCAGGCCGAGGTGGCGCTGCTCAATATCCTGATCAACGCCCGCGACGCCCTGGCGGATTGCCCGCAGCCCAGCGTGGGCATCGAGACGCGCAACGTCGAGGTGCGCGAGCTGGCGAACATGTCCTATGACGGCCTGATGCCCGGGCGCTATGTCAGCCTGGCGATCACCGACAACGGCCACGGCATGCCGGCCAGCATCCGCGATCGGGTGATGGATCCCTTCTTCACCACCAAGGAGGAAGGCAAGGGCTCCGGCCTGGGCCTATCGATGGTCTATGGCTTCGCCAAGCAATCCGGCGGCACGGTGCGCATCTATTCGGAGGAAGACGTCGGCACCACCCTGCGCCTGTACTTCCCGGTGGATGACAGCCATGTCACCCAGCAACAGGCCGAGCAGCGCTCGGAGCGTCGCAGCGGGACCGAGCGCATCCTGGTGGTGGAAGACCGTCCGGACGTGGCCGAACTGGCCAAGCTGGTGCTGGAAGACTATGGCTACACCGCGCGGATCGCCTTCAATGCCAGCGAAGCCCTGCGCCTGCTGCGCGAAGAGGAGCAGCCATTCGACCTGGTGTTCACCGACCTGATCATGCCGGGCGGCATGAATGGCGTGATGCTGGCGCGCGAGGTGAAACGCCTGCATCCGGCGATGAAGATACTGCTCACCACTGGCTACGCCGAGAATTCGCTGGAGCGCACCGACATCGGCGGTTCGGAATTCGATGTGATCTCCAAGCCCTATATCCCCAACGATCTTGCGCGCAAGATTCGCCGGGTGCTGGACGGACCCAACGGGATCGCCTGAGGGTGCGAGCGCTCTTACCCGCGCCGGGGCCGGGGCCGGGCCGTGTCGATGGGTCGGAGTGGCCTTGGACCGGCGACACGATTAGACTGACGATTAACGGGGCGCGGATCGCGCCCTCCGTTTTTTCCGCTGCATGGTTCCAACGCAGCTCCATCGCTCCCTTCACCTCAGCGTAACGCACAGCGCCCCTGCTCCAGCAGCCGTCTGCGCCGCATGTTTTCCGTGCTCTTCGTTTCCGACGCCGCGAGGTTTGGCCATCCATGAATTCTTCTAGCGCGTCCATTATCGCGACAGGCAATGCCGGCCTGGATCAGGTCCTGCGCGGCGGTCTACCCAAGGATCGGCTCTACCTGCTGGAGGGCACCCCAGGTTCGGGCAAGACGACCCTGGGCTTGCAGTTTCTCTTCGAAGGCGTCCGCCAGGGCGAGTCGGTGCTCTATATCACCCTGTCGGAGACCAGCGAAGAGCTGCGGTGCGTGGCCGAGTCCCACGGCTGGAGCCTGGACGGCGTGCACCTGTTCGAGCTGTCCGCCGCCGATGCCGTGCTCGGCGGTGCGCAGGAGCAGACCATCCTGCATCCCTGGGAGTCCGAACTGGGTGACACCATCGAGCTGATCCAGGCCCGCGTCGACGAACTCCAGCCGCGCCGCCTGGTGTTCGACAGCCTGTCGGAGATGCGCCTGCTGGCCCAGGATCCCTTGCGCTATCGCCGCCAGGTGCTTGCGCTCAAGCAATTCTTCGCCGGGCGCGGCCTGACCGTGTTGCTGGTGGACGATCTGACCGCCAGTGGGGGCGAGCGCGACAATCATCTGCACAGCCTCTGCCACGGGGTGCTGACCCTGGAGCGCCTGACCCTGGACTTCGGCGCCGCCCGCCGGCGCCTGCAGATCCAGAAGTTGCGTGGCGTGGACTTCATCGCCGGCTATCACGACTTCGTCCTGCGCCGCGGCGGCCTGGAGATCTATCCGCGCATGATCGCCGCAGGGCGCTACCAGGATTTCGCGGGCCAGCCCGTGCCCAGCAACATCGCGGACATGGATGCGCTGCTGCATGGTGGCCCCCTGCGCGGCACCAGCACCCTGATCACCGGCCCGGCCGGTACCGGCAAGACGACCCTGGCCCTGCAATATGTCACCGCGGCCTGCGCGCGCGGCGAAAGGTGCGCCGTCTATGAATTCGACGAGCGTATCGGCACCCTGCTCAAGCGCGCGGAAAGCATGGGTATGCCGCTCCATCGCTATATCGACGAGGGTCTGCTGGTGGTCCACCAGATCGATCCGGCCGAACTGTCTCCCGGCGAATTCGCCTGGCGCGTACGGCGGGATGTCGATGAGAACGACTGCCGACTGCTGGTCATGGACAGCCTCAACGGCTACCTCGCCGCCATGCCCCAGGAGCAACACCTGATCCTGCAGATGCACGAGTTGCTTTCCTACCTGAGTCAGTCCGGGGTGGTGACCTTTCTCATCAATCCGCAGCACGGTCTGGTCGGGACGATGACCTCCAGCCTCGACATCTCCTACATCGCCGATACCGTGGTGCTGATCCGTTTCTTCGAGGCCCAGGGCCGACTGCGCAAGGCCATTTCCATCCTCAAGCACCGCGGTGGCGGCCACGAGGACGCGATTCGGGAATTGCGCATCGATACCCGGGGCATCCGGGTGGGTCAGCCCCTGGTGGACTTCCGCGGCGTGCTGACCGGCACCCCGGAGTACTTCGGTGCCAAGCAACCCCTGATGGAAGAGCGCGATTGACCGAGACCAAGACGTCTTCCTGCGAGCTGATCATCTGTGCCCCGCTCCGGGGCGATGCCGCCAGCCTGCAGCGACTCTTCACCCAGGGCTATCACACGCGCTACCTGTCCACGCTCAACGAGGTTGCAGCCGCGCTGGGCGACGAGACGGGCATCATCGTGTTTACCGAGGAGGCTCTGCGCCAGGAGCTGAACGCTCTGGCGCAGGCCTTGGAGCGCCAGCCGACCTGGTCGGACATCCCGCTGGTGCTGCTGGCTTCCGACTCCAAACGCTCGGGCCGCGGCAACGATCTCCTGCGTCGTCAGCTGCCCGCGGCCGCCACCAATCTGGTCATCCTGGAGCGGCCCCTGAGTGGGGCCTCCCTGCTGAGCAGCGTGGCCGCCGCCTGGCGGTCGCGACTGCGCCAGTTCGAGATGCGCGACCGTCTCGCCGAACTCGCCCAGGAGCGCGAACGCCTGCAGACGCTGCTGGAGAACCTGCCGGTGGGGGTGTGCTTCATGGATGCCCAGGGCCGCACCCTGGTCAGCAATCCCTTCTATGAGCAGTACGTGCCGGGTCAGCGCATTCCGTCCCAGCAACCGCAGGAAGTGGCGCGCTGGACCGCGCTCGACAGCAATGGCCGGCTGCTGCCGCCCGAACGTTTCCCGGGCGCTCGGGCGCTGGGTGGCGAGCGGGTCAAGGGGCAGGACTTCTATCACACCAGTGCCACCGGCGAGGAATCCTGGCTGCGGGTGAGCGCGGTGCCGCTTCACGACGCCGGCCAGCAGATCATCGGTGCGACTACGGTGATCGCCGATATCAGCGAGGAGAAACGGGCGGAACTGGCCTTGCGCCGCTTCAACGAAGAACTGGAAGTCCAGGTCGAGGAGCGCACCCGTACCCTGGCGCTTACCCTCAGCGAATTGCAGCGGGAAACCGCCGAACGCAGTCGCGCCGAAGAGCAGCTGCGTCAGTCGCTGAAGATGGAAGCGGTCGGCCAGCTCACCGGCGGCATCGCCCATGACTTCAACAACATGCTCACCGGGGTGCTGGGCGCCCTGGACCTCATGAAGATCAAGAACAAGGGGCAACTTGCCGGCCTGGAGCGCTACATGGAGGCGGCGCAGCACTCGGCGCATCGGGCGGCGGCGCTCACCCAGCGGTTGCTGGCCTTCTCGCGCAGGCAATCGCTGGAATCGCGCCCGATGTCGGCCAACGACCTGATCCTGGCGCTGCAGGATCTGCTGCAGGGCACCGTGAGCGAGCAGATCTCGGTGACGCTGGAACTGGACCCGGCGGCGCCCTGGATCCTGGCCGACGCCAACCAGCTGGAGAATGCCCTCCTCAACCTGGTGATCAATGCCCGCGATGCCATGCCGGATGGCGGCATCGTCACCCTGGCGACCTATCCGGTGACGGTCACCGAGCCGGCGGCCGAAGACGAGGCGCTGCCTCCAGGAGACTATGTCTGCATCGAGGTGCGGGACAGCGGAACCGGCATTCCGGAGCGCCTGCTGGACAAGGTGCTCGAGCCCTTCTTCACCACCAAGCCCCAAGGCCAGGGCACCGGTCTGGGGCTGTCGATGGTCTATGGCTTCGCCCGGCAGAGCAATGGCCGCCTGACCCTCGCCAGTGACGCCAGCGGAACCCGGGTGTGCGTCTATCTGCCCACGGCGGAACAGCGCCGCGAGCCGCAGCGCGCCGAGCCGGCGGAGCTCGTCCAGGGTGCCGGCCAGACCATCCTCCTGGTGGAAGACGACGATGCGGTACGGCTGGTCAATCAGGAGGCGCTGCAAGCCCTGGGCTATCGGGTCTGGAGCGCGGCCGAGGGCAAGGCCGCGCTGCGTCTGCTGGATCAGATCCCGCAGCTGGACCTGCTGGTGACCGACGTCGGTCTGCCGGGCCTCAATGGTCGCCAGCTGGCGGAGGTCATCCAGCAGCTCAGGCCGCGGCTGCCGGTGCTGTTCCTCACCGGCTACGCCGAGGGCGCCCTCAGTAGGACTTCCTTCCTGGGTGGTAACATGGAGCTGATGACCAAGCCCTTTACCCTGGACCAGTTGGCCGCGCAGGTCGCCGCCATGCTGTCCGGGTCCGCCAATCGGGCCGTGGTGCCCTCCTGAGGTCGCCGCCGCCCCGCGACCTAGCCAAGGACCCCATGACCTCCCAGATCCGCCCCGCCCGCCGCGAAGACGCCACCCGCATCCACGAACTGATCGTCGAACTGGCCGACTATGAAAAGGCCGTCCACGAGGTGCTGGCCAGTCCGGCCCAGATCGAGGCGACGCTGTTCGCCGCCGACACCCCGACCCGGGCGCTGGTCGCCGAGCACGACGGCGTGGTGGTGGGCTATGCCGTGTATTTCTACAGCTATTCCACCTGGCTGGGCCGCAACGGCATCTACCTGGAAGACCTCTATGTGAGCCCCAGCGCCCGCGGCACCGGCCTGGGCAAGGGCCTGCTGCGCGAACTGGCCCGGGAAGCGGTGGCCAACGACTGCGGCCGCCTGGAATGGAGCGTGCTGGACTGGAACACCCCGGCCATCGACTTCTACGAAAGCCTGGGCGCCGAGGCCCAGAGCGAATGGGTGCGCTATCGCCTGGATGGCGCGGCGCTGCGGGATTTCGCCGAGAGTGGGCGGTAGGATTCACAGGTTGAATTGAGCACCAGCGAAGCCCGACGCGATGGGACGCGACATGGGTAATGTTGGTTGCGGTTATGGCGATCCGCTGTTGCCGGGGGACGCCGATCGCGGCCATGGGCCGCTCCTACGGATTCCGATTCCCCTGCAGGAGCGGCCCATGGCCGCGATCAGCGCCTTAGCGTGGAAAACGGCGCAGCCTTTTCCACCGGGGACGTCGGCATGGGGCGCGCCCTCACCCCAACCCTCTCCCAAAGGGAGAGGGGGATTTTCGACCAAGGATCAGCGTCGTAGCGTGGAAAACGGCGCAGCCTTTTCCACCGGGGACTGCGGCATGAGGCGCGCCCTCACCCCAGCCCTCTCCCAGCGGGAGAGGGGGCTTTGTCCGAGTGATAATCAGATCTTTGCCAGCCCTGAAAATCGCAGCACCGTAGCGTGGAAAACGGCGCAGCCTTTTCCACAGGGGACCGCGGCATGAGGCGTACCCTCACCCCATCCCTCTCCCAGAGGGAGAGGGGGCTCTGTCCGAGTGAAAATCAGATCTTTGCTAGCCCTGAAAATCGCAGGCGACCGGCACAAGCCTGTCCGCATCGGCGGACCGCCACCGTTACCGATCCGCCAGTTCCACCTGTGCCGGTCGGCGCTGCATCAGCACCTTGCCGTTACGGATGGAGTACAGCGGCAGGCCCTGACTGCGGACCATCTCGTAGTCGCTGTCAGCGGAGAGCACCAGCAGGTTGGCCGGTCGCCCCTCCTCCAGGCCGTAGCGATCGCCCAGGCACAGGGCCTTGGCGCTGTTGACCGTGACCAGGTCCAGCGCCGATTGCAGGTTGCGATAGCCGAGCATGTGGCAGATGTGCAACCCCGCTTCCAGCACGCGCAGGATGTTGCCGTTGCCCAGCGGATACCAGGGATCAACGATGGAATCCTGGGCGAAGCAGACGTTGAGGCCGGCCTCCAGCAACTCGTTGACCCGGGTCACCCCGCGGCGCTTGGGAAAGGTGTCGAAGCGGCCCTGCAGATGGATGCTCTCGGTCGGGCAGGAGATGAAGTTGATGCCGGCGTGGGTCAGCAGGCGGAACAGCTTGGCGCAGTAGGCGTTGTCGTAGGAGCCCATGGCGGTGGTGTGGCTGGCGGTGACCCGCGAACCCATGCCGCGGCTGCGTGCCTCTTCGGCCAGCACCTCGAGAAAGCGCGAATGGGGATCGTCGGTCTCGTCGCAATGGACGTCCACCAGGCAGCCGGTGCGCTCGGCCAGGTCCATGAGGAATTTCACCGAGCTCACGCCCTGGTCGCGGGTGTATTCGAAGTGCGGGATGCCGCCGACCACATCCGCACCCAGGCGAATGGATTCCTCCATCAACTCGCGCCCATTCTTGAAGGACTCGATGCCCTCCTGGGGAAAGGCGACGATCTGCAGGTCGATCAGGTGGCCGGTCTCCTCGCGTACCTCCAGCATGGCCTTGAGTGCGGCCAGCGACGGATCTGTGACGTCGACGTGGGTGCGCACGTGCTGGATGCCGTGGGCGGCCAGGGCGCGGATGGTGCGCGTGGCTCGGGTCTTGGTGTCTTCCTGGGTGATGGTGGCCTTGCGCTCGCCCCAGCATTCGATGCCTTCGAACAGGGTGCCGCTCATGTTCCAGCGCGGCTCACCGGCGGTCAGGGTGGCGTCGAGGTGGATGTGCGGCTCGACGAAGGGCGGCACCACCAGGTTGCCAGCGGCGTCGATGTCGTCCGGCCCTACCGCAGGCGGCATGAGCTGCTCGGCGATGGCGGCGATGCGTCCGCCTTCGAGGCGGATGTCATACAGGCCTTCGCGGTCACGCAGGCGGGCGTTGAGGATGCGCATGGTCGATCTCCTAGAGCGAAGCGGGGGCGGCGGCACGACGACCGCGACTCAGGCCATTGAACACGCCATAGCCGAGCGCCGCCACCCCGATGCCCACCAGGGGCGCCACCCAGGGCGAACCGAAGGCGGCGATGGTGCCCAGGCCGTAGGCCGCCAGCCCCGGCCAGTTGTAGTGCGGCAGGCGGGCCTCGGCGAGCAGCGGATAGCGCCCGCGATGGCGCAGCCAGAAGTCGGCGACGATCACCCCGCCGATGGGTGGGATCACCGTGCCGAGCAGTACCAGATAGGGCACCAGCAGGTCGTACATGCCCAGCACGGCCAGGGCGGTACCGATCAGGGCGCCGGCCAGGGTCACCGTCTTGCGGCGGCTGGTACGCACCAGATTGCAGCCGGCCACGGCGAAGTTGTAGATGGTGTTGTCCTGGGTGCTCCAGATGTTGAGCAGCAGCATGGCCAGGGCGGCGGTGGCGAAGCCCTGCAGCATCAGCACCTCCACCACGTCCGGCTGCTGGTAGACGATGGCGCCATAGGCGCCGATCAGCACCATCAGGCCGTTGCCGATGAAGAAGCCGATCAGGCTGGCCAGCACCGCCACCCGGGTGGAACGGGCGAAGCGGGTCCAGTTGGTGGCCTGGGTGGCGCCGCTGACGAAGGTGCCGAACACCAGGGTGATGGCGGTGGACAGGTCCAGGCTGGCGCTGGGCTGGATCGCCAGCAGGCCGGCCAGACCGCCGGCCTTGGCGGTGGTCACGCTCATGGACAGGATCAGCAGCAGCGCCATGGCCGGCACGGCGATCCAGGAGAGGATCTCCAGGCCGCGGTAGCCGATATAGGCGGTGGCGCAGAAGCCCAGGCCGAACACCGCCATCAGCGCCAGCACCGCGCCCTGCTCCAGGCCGAAGTACCTGCCCAGCACCACGGCAGCGGTGGCCGTCCCCCAGGCGTACCAGCCGATCTGGGTGAAGCCGAGGATGAGGTCGCACAGCTTGCTGCCGCGTTCGCCAAAGGCGAAGCGCCCCATCAGCACCGAGTTGAGGCCACTGCGACAGGCGATATGGCCGAGGGCGGCAGCATAGAGACCCAGCAGCAGATTGCCGAGGGCGATCACCCACAGCAGGTCGGTGAAACCGAAGGCCACCCCCAGCTTGCCGCCGGCGAACATGGTGGCGGTGAAGAAGGTGAAGCCCAGCAGCACCATGGCCAGGGAGGCCAGCCCCTTGCGGGCGTGGGGCGGGACTTCGCTCAGGGGATAGTCGTTGCCGGCGTTGCTCATAAGGCATTCCTCGGGATGGGCGTACCTGACCCTTAGCAGTGGCCGTGCCAGGCTCCGCCAAGCGGCATGGCAGAGGCCAGGGCGCCCTCGCCGGCCGGTCCCTGGAGCCCGTCTTTGGTGCAAGGCGCTACCCGGTGCCTTGGCCGGGGGCGGTCAAGTGTGAGACGGTTGCCGCGGCCGTCTCACAAGGAAAAGATCATGACCACGCCACGCCTCGCCGTTCTGGGTTCCGGTCTCATGGGCATCGGCATCGCCGTACACCTGGCGCGCCACGGCCATGCCGTGCAGCTGCAGGACGTCGACCCCGCCCGCCTCGCCGAGGTGGCCGCCACCGCGCGCACCCTGCTCGCCGAGCTGGAAGAAGCCGACATCGCGGTGGACACCGAGGCGGTCATCGCCCGCCTCAGCACCACCACCGAGCTGGCCGATCTCGCCGACTGCGACCTGCTGTTCGAAGCCGTGCCCGAGCGCCTGGAGCTCAAGCATCGCCTCTATGCCCAGCTCGAAGCCATGCTGCGCCCGGACGCCCTGATCGCCAGCAACACCAGCGGCCTGCCACCGGACGAGTTGGCCGCGCACCTGCGCCATCCCGAGCGCCTGCTGATCGCGCACTTCTGGAATCCACCGCACTTCATTCCCCTGGTGGAGCTGGTGCCCGGCACGGCCACCCTGCCCGCCCATCTGGAATCCGTGCGCCTACTGCTGGAAGCCGCGGAACTGGAAGCCGTGGTCCTGCAGCGCGCCATTCCCGGCTTCGTCGGCAATCGCCTGCAATTCGCCCTGCTGCGTGAGGCCCTGCACATCGTGCAGAGCGGCGCGGCGGATGCCGAGACGGTGGACCGGGTGATGCGCGCCTCCCTGGGTCGGCGCTATGCCATGGTCGGTCCGCTGGAAGCGGCGGACATGGGTGGCCTGGATACCTTTCGCGACATCGCCCGGCATCTCTGGCCGACCCTGGCGCGGGACGAGGCGCCACTGCAGCTGCTGGAAGACCAGGTGGCCGCCGGCCGTACCGGCCTGCGCAGCGGCCACGGCTTCCATGAGTGGGACGCCGCGCGGCGTGAGCGCATCGTCCAGCGGCGCCCGCACCAGCTGCGCCATGCGCTGAAGCCATGAGCCGCACCCCGCCGGGTCTGCCCGGGCTGGAAGACTATGCCGACATCCGCCAGCGGGCGATCCGCTCGCTGTTCGAGATCATCGAGCAGACCAGCAACGGCACGGTGATCGTCGACCGCGAGGCGCGCATCGTCTGGATCAACCAGAGATACGCCCAGCACTTCGGCCTGCCGGATGCCGCCGCCGCCATCGGTCAGCCGGTGGAACAGGTCATTCCCCACAGCCTCCTGCGCGAGGTGGCGCGCAATGGCCAGCCGATCCTGCTGGACATGCTGGAGACCCGCAACGGACCGCTGGTGGTGATGCGCCTGCCGATCCATACCGACGAGGGCGAACTGATCGGCGCCATCGGCTTCGCCCTATTCGATCAGTTGCAACAACTGGCACCCCTGGTGACCCGCTACCTGCGCATCCAGGAGGAACTGGCCACCACGCGGCGCTCGCTGCAGCATGCGCGCACCGCCAAGTATGGCTTCGGCCACTTCGTCGGCAGCGGCCCGGCCAGCCTGGAGGTCAAGCGCCGCGCCCGGCGCGCCGCCGCCAGCGAGGCTGCGGTGCTGCTGCTGGGCGAGACCGGCACCGGCAAGGAGTTGCTGGCCCACGCCATCCACGGCGCCTCGCCACGGGCCGGGCGGCCCTTCGTCAGCATCAATGCCGCGGCCATCCCGGAAAGCCTGCTGGAAGCGGAATTCTTCGGCACCGCGCCGGGCGCCTTCACCGGTGCCGAACGGCGCGCCCGCCCGGGCAAGCTGCAGATCGCCCAGGGCGGCACCCTGTTTCTCGACGAGATCGGCGACATGCCCCTGGCCTTGCAGGCCAAGCTGCTGCGGGTGCTGCAGGAAAAGGAATACGAACCCCTGGGCTCCAACGAGGTGCTGGCCTGCGACGTGCGCATGATCGCCGCCACCTCCCGCGACCTGGAGACCGCCGTGGCCGAGGGACGCTTTCGCGCCGATCTCTATTACCGCCTCAACGTGCTGCCGATCCGCATCCCGCCGCTGCGTGAACGCCTGGACGACCTGGCGGTGCTGGCCGAGGCCATCCTCGACGGGCTGCCGCAGGTGGGCGGACAGTCGACGCCCGACCTCACCGCCGACGGCCTGGCCCTGCTGCAGCGCCAACCCTGGCCCGGCAATGTGCGGGAGTTGCGCAACGTGCTGGAGCGCGCGGTGCTGCTGGGCGACGACAGCCAGCTGGACGCCGCGGCGCTGGCGGAGGCCCTGGGCGTTTCCGCCGAACTGCCAGCCAAGCCTGTGACGAGCGCTACCGGCGAAACCTACGCCGAAGCGCGCCAGCGCTTCGACCGGGAATTGTTCCAGGCGACCCTGGCCGCCTGCGGCGGCAAGGTGGACGAAGCCGCCCGGCGCCTTGGGTTGGGGCGTTCCACGCTATACAAGAAGCTGGTGGCGCTGGGGCTTATGTCTCGAATATGAGACATATCCATAAATTGAGAAATGTCCTGTAGGAGCGGCCCATGGCCGCGATGGATTGGTAATCGCGGCCATGGGCCGCTCCTACAGAGTCATGCGCAGGCTGGGTGGAGAAGGCATTATCGTCGAAGCCCAACATGGCCGGCGTCGGGCCGTTGTTGGGCTTCGCTGCGCTCAAGCCAACCTACGGGGTCCAGCTTTTGAGACAAAATGGCGGTAATTGGCAGCGATCAAAATAAAAATCCATACAAAACAATAACCTATAAATCTGGCACGGTTCTGGCTCCTGCATTCGGGCGATCTCTGCATCGCCCTATAACAACAAGAACCGCTTCGCCCCAGGCGAAGCTCTAGGAGAAGCCATGAGTGTCCTGATCGCACTCGCCGCCCTGGCGCTGCTGATGTTCGCCGCCTACCGGGGTTTCAGTGTCATCCTCTTCGCCCCCCTCGCCGCCCTCGGCGCCGTGCTGCTCACCGACCCGTCCGCCGTGGCGCCCGCTTTCACCGGGGTGTTCATGGACAAGATGGTAGGCTTTCTCAAACTCTATTTCCCGGTGTTCATGCTGGGCGCCCTGTTCGGCAAGCTGATCGAGCTGTCGGGCTTTTCCCGTGCCATCGTCGCCGCGGCCATTCGTCTGCTCGGTCGCGAGCGGGCCATCCCGGTGATCGTCGCGGTCTGCGCCCTGCTCACCTATGGCGGCGTCTCGCTGTTCGTGGTGGTCTTCGCCGTCTATCCCTTCGCCGCGGAGATGTTTCGCCAGAGCGACATTCCCAAGCGGCTGATCCCGGCGACCATCGCCCTGGGCGCCTTCTCCTTCACCATGGACGCCCTGCCCGGCACGCCGCAGATCCAGAACATCATCCCCACCAGCTTCTTCCAGACCACCGCCTGGGCCGCGCCCTGGCTGGGCCTGGCCGGATCGCTGTTCGTCATCGCCGTGGGCCTGGCCTACCTCGGCAGCGCTCGCCGCAAGGCGCGCAACAGTGGCGAAGGCTATGCCAGCGTACCGCTGCGCAACGAACCCGAGACCGCTGCCGACCTGCCGCTGCCCAATCCCTGGCTGGCCCTGGCGCCGCTGGTGCTGGTGGGCGTGCTCAACCTGCTGCTGACCCGCTGGATTCCCGACTGGTACGGCGCCACCCATAACCTGGCCCTGCCCGGCATGGCCAAACCGGTGACCCAGGAAGTCGCCAAGCTGACCGGCATCTGGGCGGTGGAAGGCGCGCTGCTGGCGGGCATCCTGCTGGTGCTGACGACCGGCTTCGGCGCCATTCGCGGACGCCTGGCGGAAGGTAGCAAGACCGCCGTCTCCGGTGCCCTGCTGGCCGGGATGAACACGGCCTCGGAATACGGCTTCGGCGCGGTGATCGCCGCCCTGCCCGGCTTCGTGCTGTTCGCCCAGGGCCTCAAGGCCATCCCCGATCCGCTGATCAACGAAGCCGTCAGCGTGACCCTGCTGGCCGGCATCACCGGCTCGGCGTCCGGTGGCATGAGCATCGCCCTGGCCGCCATGAGCGACACCTTCATCGCCGCCGCCAACGCGGCCGGCATCCCCCTGGAGGTGCTGCACCGGGTGGCGGCCATGGCCAGCGGCGGCATGGACACCCTGCCGCACAACGGCGCGGTCATCACCCTGCTGGCGGTGACCGGCCTGACCCACCGCGAAGCCTATGGCGGCGTGTTCAAGATCACCCTGATCAAGACCGTGGCGGTGTTCTTCGTCATCGCCCTCTACTACCTGACCGGCCTCGTCTAAGGAGACAGCCATGGACCTCACCGGCAAGACCGCCCTGGTCACCGGCTCCACCAGCGGCATCGGCCTGGGCATCGCCCAGCGCCTGGCCGCCGCTGGCGCCACCCTCATCCTCAACGGCTTCGGCGATCCCGCTGCGGCCCAGGCCAGCCTGACCGGCCGCAGTGGCTTCCACGGCGCCGACCTGTCCAGGCCGGAGGAGATCGAAGAGCTCTTCGCCTACGCCCAGCGCGACTTCGGCGGCGTGGACATCCTGGTCAACAACGCCGGCATCCAGCACGTGGCGCCGGTGGAAGACTTTCCGGTGGAACGCTGGGACGCGGTGATCGCGCTCAATCTCTCGGCGGTGTTCCACACCACCCGCCTGGCGCTGCCGGGCATGCGCGAGCGCGACTGGGGTCGCATCATCAACATCTCTTCAGTGCATGGCCTGGTGGCCTCCACCGGCAAGGCCGCCTATGTGGCCGCCAAGCATGGCGTGGTGGGCCTGACCAGGGTCACCGCCCTGGAGACCGCCCGCACCGGCATCACCTGTAACGCCCTCTGCCCGGGTTTCGTGCTCACCCCGCTGATCCAGCAGCAGCTGGACAGCCGTGGCAGTGATCCGGACCAGGCGCGGCGCGACCTGCTCAGCGAAAAGCAGCCGTCGCAGGAATTCGTCACCACCGACCAGTTGGGCGAACTGGCGCTGTTCCTGTGCAGCCAGGCCGCTGCTCAGGTACGGGGCGCCGCCTGGACCATGGACGGCGGCTGGACCGCCCAATAACGACAAGAGGATCTCCATAATGAACAAGCTCTATCCCAACGCCGCGGCTGCCCTAGACGGGCTGGTCAGCGACGGCATCACCCTGGCCGTGGGCGGCTTCGGCCTCTGCGGCATTCCCGAGGCGCTGATCGCCGCCCTGAGAGACACCGGCGCCCGCGAACTGACCGCCATCAGCAACAACGCCGGGGTGGACGGCTTCGGCCTCGGCCAGCTG
Organism: Pseudomonas sp. RIT411; assembly: GCF_003057735.2. Classification (NCBI taxonomy): domain Bacteria; kingdom Pseudomonadati; phylum Pseudomonadota; class Gammaproteobacteria; order Pseudomonadales; family Pseudomonadaceae; genus Pseudomonas; species Pseudomonas sp. RIT411. Next base: position 55,660 of record NZ_QBIZ02000006.1, on the reverse strand, counting down.
CTGGAGACCCGGCAGATCCGCAAGATGATTTCCTCCTACGTGGGCGAGAACAAGGAATTCGAGCGCCAGTACCTGGCCGGCGAACTGGAGCTGGAATTCACCCCCCAGGGCACCCTGGCCGAGAAGCTGCGCGCCGGTGGCGCGGGCATCCCGGCGTTCTATACCCGCACCGGCTACGGCACCCTGGTGGCCGAGGGCAAGGAGGTCCGCGACTTCAATGGCCAGCCCCATGTCATGGAGCTGGCGCTGACCGCCGACGTGGCCCTGGTCAAGGCGCAGCGCGCCGACAAGGCCGGCAATCTGGTCTTCAACAAGACCGCGCGCAACTTCAATCCGCTGTGCGCCATGGCCGGTCGCGTCTGCGTGGCCGAGGTGGAAGAGCTGGTGGAGGTCGGCGAGCTGGATCCCGACCAGATCCACCTGCCCGGCATCTTCGTGCAGCGCCTGGTGGTCAACGCCAGCCCCGAGAAACGTATCGAGAAACGCACCCTGAGCGAGGAGAAGTAAGATGGCCTGGAACCGCGAACAGATGGCGCAACGCGCCGCCCGGGAGCTGCAGGACGGCTTCTACGTCAACCTCGGCATCGGCTTGCCGACCCTCGTCGCCAACTATATCCCCGCCGGCATGGACGTCTGGCTGCAGTCGGAAAACGGCCTGCTCGGCATCGGTCCCTTCCCCACCGCCGAGACGGTCGATCCGGACCTGATCAACGCCGGCAAGCAGACCGTCACCGCCCTGCCTGGCAGCAGCTATTTCGACAGCGCCGCGAGCTTCGGCATGATCCGCGGCGGCCACGTGAACCTCGCCATCCTCGGCGCCATGCAGGTGTCGGAAAAAGGCGATCTGGCCAACTGGATGATCCCCGGCAAGATGGTCAAGGGCATGGGCGGCGCCATGGACCTGGTGGCCGGCGTGCAGCGCGTGGTGGTGCTGATGGAGCACACCGCCAAGGGTGCCCACAAGATCCTGCCGGCCTGCGACCTGCCGCTGACGGGCGTCGGCGTGGTCGACCTGATCATCACCGACCTGGCCGTGCTGGAGGTGACCGAAGGCGGCCTCAAGCTGGTGGAACTGGCCGAAGGCGTCAGCCTCGATGAACTGCGCGCCGCCACCGGTGCCCCCATCCAGGTCTAGAGGAGACCCTGAACATGCAAGACGTCGTCATCGTCGCCGCCACCCGCACCGCGGTCGGCAGTTTCCAGGGCTCCCTGGCCAACGTACCCGCGGTGGAGCTCGGCGCCACGGTCATCCGCGCCCTGCTGGCGCAAACCGGCGTGGCACCGGCCGAGGTGGATGAAGTCATTCTCGGCCAGGTGCTCACCGCCGGCGCCGGCCAGAATCCCGCCCGCCAGGCGGCGGTCAAGGCCGGCCTACCCCACGAGGTGCCAGCCCTGACCCTGAACAAGGTCTGCGGCTCCGGCCTCAAGGCGGTGCAACTGGCCGTCCAGGCGATCCGTTGCGGCGACGCCGAGATCGTCATCGCCGGTGGCATGGAAAACATGAGCCTTGCGCCCTATGTGCTGCCCAAGGTGCGCAGCGGCCTGCGCCTGGGGCATGCCGAGCTGGTCGATTCCATGATCAGCGACGGGCTGTGGGATGCCTTCAACGACTACCACATGGGCCAAACCGCGGAGAATCTGGTGCAGCAGTACCAGATCAGCCGCGAGGCCCAGGATGCCTTCGCCGCCCGCTCCCAGCAGCGCGCCGCGGCGGCGGTGGAATCCGGGCGTTTCCGCGAGGAGATCACCCCGGTGGCCATCCCCCAGCGCAAGGGCGAGCCGCTGCTGTTCGACACCGACGAAGGCATCCGCGCCGATACCACCGCCGAGGGCCTGGCCCGGTTGCGCCCGGCTTTCGCCAAGGACGGCAGCGTCACCGCCGGCAACGCCTCCAGCCTCAACGACGGCGCTGCCGCGGTGCTGGTGATGAGCGCGACCAGGGCCGCCGCCCTTGGCCTGATGCCGCTGGCCCATATCGCCGCCTATGCCAGCGCCGGGGTGGACCCGGCGATCATGGGCATCGGCCCGGTCTCGGCCACCCGCAAGACCCTGGAAAAGGCCGGCTGGCAGCTGAGCGACCTGGACCTGATCGAGGCCAACGAAGCCTTCGCCGCCCAGGCCCTGGCCGTGGGCCAGGAGCTGGGTTGGGATGACGAGAAGGTCAACGTCAACGGCGGCGCCATCGCCCTGGGCCACCCCATCGGCGCCTCGGGGTGCCGGGTGCTGGTGACGCTGCTGCACGAGTTGCGTCGGCGCGACGGTCGGCGTGGCCTGGCGACCCTGTGTATCGGCGGTGGCCAGGGCGTGGCCCTGGCGGTGGAGCGGCGCTAGTCCCTATCGCGGCCGTGGGCCGCTCCTACAGATACGGACACACTGTAGGAGCGGCCCATGGCCGCGATATGACCCCAACCGCGTGGAAAAGGCTGCGCCGTTTTCCACGCTACGCCTGATGTTCCCCCGAAAAACAACAACAAAAGGATCCACCATGAGCTCAACCCCCTCCCGCGATTCGCGCAGCGCGCGGTTCGCCCTGGCCTGTTCCAACTGGGCCGAGCGCTGGTTTCCCGATTCCTGGGTGTTCGCCGTGCTCGCCGTGGCCGTGGTGGCCCTGGCCGCCCTCGGCATGGGCGCGCCGGCGGCCAAGACCGCCAAGGCCTTTGGCGACGGTTTCTGGAGTCTGATTCCCTTCACCATGCAGATGGCCTTCGTGGTCATCGGCGGCTATGTGGTGGCCAGTTCCGGTCCGGCCGGGCGCCTGATCGAGCGCCTGGCGCGGGTGCCCCGTACCGGACGTGGCGCGGTGTGCTGGGTGGCCCTGGTGGCCATGCTCGCCTCGCTGCTCAACTGGGGCCTGAGCCTGGTGTTCGGCGGCCTGCTGGTGCGCGCCCTGGCCCGCCGCGAAGAACTCAAGATGGACTATCGCGCCGCCGGCGCCGCGGCCTACCTGGGCCTGGGCGCGGTCTGGGCGCTGGGGCTGTCGTCGTCGGCGGCGCAGCTGCAGGCCAATCCGGCCAGCCTGCCGCCCTCGATCCTCGCCATCACCGGGGTGATTCCCTTCAGCCAGACGCTGTTCCTCTGGCAATCCGGCGCCCTGCTGCTGGTGCTGCTGGTGGTCTCGGCGGTGATCGCCTATGTCACCGCGCCCGGACCGGACAGCGCGCGCGATGCCCGTGCCTGTGGCGTTGACGTCACCCCGGCGCCCAAGCCGGCCGCTAAGCCGACCCGTCCAGGCGAATGGCTGGAATACAGCCCCATCCTGATCATCCTGCTGGTGCTCCTGGCCGCGGGCTGGCTGGTGCAGGAATTCGCCAGCAAGCCGGCCATCGAGGCCATTTCCGGGCTGAACACCTACAACCTGCTATTCATCTCCCTGGGCGCCCTGCTGTACTGGCGGCCGCGGCATTTCCTCGACGCCGTGGCCCGCGCCGTGCCGGCCACCACCGGAGTGCTGATCCAGTTTCCGCTGTACGGCTCCATCGCCGCCATCCTGACCAAGGTCAATGGCGCCGATGGCCAGACCCTGGCGCACCATATCGCAGCATTTTTCACCCAGATCGCCACCCACGACACCTTCGCCCTGCTGATGGGCGTCTACTCGGCGCTGCTGGGGTTCTTCATCCCCTCGGGCGGGGGCAAGTGGATCATCGAGGCGCCCTACGTCATGCAGGTGGCCAACGACCTGCAGTATCACCTGGGCTGGGCCGTGCAGATCTACAACGCCGCCGAGGCATTGCCGAATCTGATCAATCCCTTCTACATGCTGCCGCTGCTGGGCGTGCTGGGGCTGAAGGCGCGCGACCTGGTCGGCTTTTCCTTCGTACAGCTGCTGGTCCATGCACCCCTGGTGCTGGTGCTGCTATGGCTGTTGGGGGGAACGTTGGCCTATCTGCCGCCGGTACACCCGTAGCTCGGGTGGGGCGCAGACGGTAAAGCGGGAGGGGTGGAGCGGGAGCCGGCTGAATCTCAACCGGCGATGGCCAGGCGGGTGCTGTCGATGATGGCCTGCAGGCGGCTCGGGTTGCTGTATTCGTCGCGGTAGATCCGGCGGGTGTGCTTGGCCACGCCATGCTCGTTGACGACGATGAAGGAAAAACCACGCTTGCTGGGCGCGTCGATGACGCAGCTCATCGGCGCGAAAGCGGCGCTGAGGGCATGCATGGCGTTCTGGGCTTGGGCTTGTATGTTCATGACTTCAGTTGTAAACCTCACGTGTGACGCTGCTATGACAAAGGTCTTGACCGATAGTGCCTAGACTTTCCAGTTATTGTTAGCAATAGGCGTGCCGGAATGTAACAAGGCCTTTTCCGGCACGCCCTGCCCTCACCTGCCGGCAGCCTGCTGGCGACGCTTGGCTCGCCGCGACAGCATGTTCAGGCCCTCGATCAGCGCCGAGAAGGCCATGGCCGCGTAGATGTAGCCCTTGGGCACATGGGCGCCGAAACCTTCGGCGATCAGCGTCATGCCGATCATGATCAGGAAGCCCAGCGCCAGCATCACGACGGTGGGGTTGTCGTTGATGAACCTGGCCAGGGGGTCGGCCGCCAGCAACATGACGGTCACCGCCACCACCACCGCGATCACCATCACCGGCAGGTGCTCGGTCATGCCGACGGCGGTGATGATGCTGTCCACCGAGAACACCAGGTCCAGCAGGAGGATCTGCACGATGGCCGAACCGAAGGCCAGGGTCGCCGTCTCGCCGCCCTTGCTCAGGGCGCTGTCGGGCTCGGGATCGACGTTGTGGTGGATCTCCTTGGTCGCCTTCCACAGCAGGAACAGGCCACCGGCGATCAGGATCAGGTCCTTCCAGGAAAAGCTCTTGCCGAACACCTCGATGATGGGCTCGGTGAGCTGGACGATCCAGGCCACGGTACCGAGCAGACCCAGGCGCAGGATCAGCGCCAGGCTGATGCCGATGCGGCGGCCCTTCTGCTGTTGGTGCGCGGGCAGCTTGTTGGTCAGGATGGAGATGAAGATGAGGTTGTCGATGCCCAGCACCACTTCCATCACGATCAAGGTGGCGAGAGCAGCCCAGACGGTCGGGTCGGCGGCGAGTTGTAGCAGATAGTCCATTGCGGCGCGGTTCCAGTGGGAAGAGAAAGGCCTGACAGGGTCAGGCCGCAGGTCTCACCATCAGAGCCTCGCATCTGTGAAATGCTCGTGAAGGCCTCTGCCGCAATTGTTTCAAACTGTCGCAGCGGTACGCCGCTGAACGAAGCGCGCCACATAGTCGTCGGCCGGCTGGCCGAGGATGTCCGCCGGGGTGCCCACCTGCACCAGCCGACCGTCACGCAGGATGGCGATGCGATTGCCCAGGCGCAGGGCCTCGTCCAGGTCATGGGTGATGAAGACGATGGTCTTGTGCAGGCGCTGTTGCAGTTCCAGCAGTTGCTCCTGCATCTCGGCGCGGATCAGTGGATCGAGGGCGGAAAAGGCCTCGTCCATCAGGATGATCTCGGTATCGGCCGCCAGGGCGCGGGCCAGGCCAACGCGCTGGCGCATGCCGCCGGAGAGCTGGTGCGGCCATTTGCGCTCGTAGCCGGCCAGACCCACCACCTCCAGCCAGTGCAGCGCCCGTTCGCGGCAGACCGCCTTGGGCTCGCCGCGCACCTTGAGACCGTAGGCGACGTTGTCCAGCACTCGCCGATGCGGCAGCAGGCCGAAGCTCTGGAACACCATGCTGATGCGCTGGCGGCGCAATTCGCGCAGCGCCGGCAGTGGCAGCTGGAGGATGTCCTGGCCATCGATGAGGATGCGCCCGCTGCTGGGATCGATCAGCCGGTTGAGGTGGCGCACCAGGGTCGATTTGCCGGAACCGGAAAGGCCCATGATGACGAAGATCTCGCCCTCGGCGATCTCCAGGGACAGATCGTCCACCCCCACCACGCAACCGGTGCGGGCGAGGATCTCGGCCTTGTCGTGCCCCTCGCGCAGCAGCGCCAGGGCCGCCTGTTCGCGCTTGCCAAAGATCTTGGAGACCCGCTCGACGACGATCTTCATCGCTCCACCTCATGTCGCTGGCGGCCATAGGCCTGGGTGATGCGGTCGATGACCACGGCGAGGATGACGATGGCCAGGCCCGCCTGCAGGCCCTTGCCCACGTCCAGGGTCTGGATGCCCACCAGCACCTCCTCACCGAGGCCGCGGGCGCCGATCATGGAGGCAATCACCACCATGGACAGCGCCATCATGGTGGTCTGGTTGATGCCGGCCATGATGCTCGGCAGCGCCAGCGGCAGCTGCACGCCGAACAGCTGCTGCCAGCGACTGGCGCCAAAGGCGTTGACCGCTTCCATGACCTCGCGATCGACCTGGCGGATGCCCAGGTCGGTGAGGCGGATCAGCGGTGGCGCGGCATAGATCACGGTGGCGAAGATCGCCGGCACCTTGCCCAGGCCGAACAGCATCAGCACCGGGATCAGGTACACGAAGCTGGGCATGGTCTGCATGATGTCCAGGAGCGGCATCAGCACCAGGCGCAGGCGAGCGCTACGGGCGCAGAGGATGCCCAGCGGCACGCCGATGATGACCGCGATGGCGGTAGCCACCAGCACCAGGGCCAGGGTCTGCATCAGCTTGTCCCACAGTCCCAGGGCGCCGACCAGGAATAGCAGGCCGGTGATCAGCAGGGTCGGCAGCACCCGGCGGGTGGCGTGGGCGGCCAGGGCCGCGACGATCAGCAACAGCGCCCACCAGGGGGTGCCGCGCAGCAGGCCCTCGAGCCAGACGATGGCCTGCAGCAGGGTGTCGGAGATGGTTCGGAAGACGTCGCCGTAGCGTGTCACCAGCCAGTCGACGCCACGATTGACGGCGTCGGCGAAGGAAAAGGTCAGGCCTTCGGGAAACATCCTAGAGCGCCGCCTGGATCTTGCTGCGCGCCGCGGCGTCGGTCACCCAGGCCTGCCAGAGTTCGGGATGGGCCTTGAGCAGCGCCTTGGCGGCGGCGGGGGCGTCCTGCTTGGCGTCGGCCTGCTCGGCCAGGGTGCGGTTGAGCAGCTCGATGGGCACATTGACCCGACTCAGCACGGCCACCAGTTCGGGGGCGCCGTCGTGGAAGGGCTTGGAGAGGCCGGCCTGCACCTGGATGCGCTTGGCTTCGCCATCGCGGGGCTTGAGCTGGACCATGTCGACCCGACCCAGCAAGGGCGTCGGCGACCAGTAATAGGTGAGGATCGGCTGCTTGCGCTTGGTGGCCGAGACGATGGCCGCATCCAGCGCCGGACCGGTGCCGGGGCGGAAGTTGGTGTACTTGTCGCTCAGGCCGTAGCTCTGCAGCATCTGGGTGTTTTCCAGCTCGCAGGTCCAGCCGGCCGGGCAGTTGTAGAAGCGGCCCTTGCCCGGCTCTTCCGGATCGCGGAACAGCTCGGCGTACTGGCCCAGGTCGGCGATGCTCTTCAGCTTGGGCGCCTTGGCGCCCTCGCCTTCCACCAGATAGCGCGGCACGTACCAGCCTTCGGTGGCGCCTTCGATGGGCGCGCCCACGCCGACCACCTTGCCGGCCGCGGCGGCCTTGTTCCAGGCCTCGCTGCGGCCGATCCACTCCTCGGCGAACACCTGGATGTCGTTGTTGCCCAGGGCCTGCTCCAGGGTGATGGAGTTGCCCGGGATGCTATCCACCTTGCAGTCGTAGCCGTGCTGCAGGACGAAGCCCATCAGTTCGGTGAGCAGCATGCCGCTCTCCCAGTTCACCCCGGCGAACTTGACCGGCTTGCTGGCGCACCAGCTGTCGGCTTGGGCGGTACCGGCGGCGAGCAGGCCAAGGGAAAGGCCGGCGGCCAGGAGGGAACGGCGAGGAAAGGCTGTGGGCATGGGTGGCTCCGTCTGCACTGGGAGGGCCAGGGCGGCAGAGCCGGTCCGCTGGCGATCCTATCTTGGTCAGCGCCAATGGCTCAGGGTTCAGCCAGAGGCCCTGGCACTGCCGTTACCCGCCTCGGCGCTGCTGAATCCGGGAGCCTGCTCCGGTCGATCGATCGTCGCCACCCGGGTCCGTCGATCTCTCTTCACTGGCTGCGACACCCGCGCGAATGGCCGCTGCGCTCGAACTTTGCCCACGCGCGCCTCTTCTACCGGAGGTCACCTTCGCGGAGCCGAGCATGCGTATCCATCACCTAAACTGCGGCTGCATGTGCCCCCTGGGCGGGGCGCTGTACGACGGCTTCAGCCGCGGACTCGCCGCCCACCTCGCCTGTCACTGCCTGCTGGTGGAAACCGACCGGGACGGCTTGGTGCTGGTGGATACCGGCTTTGGCGAAGCCGATCTGCGGGAGCGCGGCCGGCGCCTGAGTCCCTTCTTCCGACTGATGAATCGCATCCAGTACGATCCCGAACTCAGCGCCCTGGCGCAGCTCCGCCGCCTGGGTTTTCGTCCGGGCGATGTCCGCCATATCGTGCTGACCCACCTGGATTTCGACCACGCCGGCGGCCTGGACGACTTTCCCCAGGCCCAGGTCCACGTGTTGCAGCGGGAGTGGGATGCGCAGCGCCAGCGCCACGGCTTCATCGGTCGGCGCCGCTACAGTCCGGCGCAGTGGCAAGGCATCCGCCATTGGCATTTCCACGAGCCCCGGGGCGAGGCCTGGCACGGCTTCGCCAGCGTGCGCGACCTGCCCGGCCTGCCGCCGGAAATTCTGATGATCCCCCTGCCCGGCCACACCCCGGGCCATGCCGGCATCGCCGTCCAGCACGACGGGGGCTGGTTGCTGCACGCCGGCGACGCCTATTTCTACCGCGACGAGATGCGTCAGCCCGAACGCCACTGCACGCCGGGGCTGAGGTTCTACCAGCGACTGATGGAAGCCGACCGCGCCAGCCGCCTGGACAACCAGGCCCGCCTGCGCGAACTCTCCCTGCGCCAGGACCTGGGGCTGACGCTGTTCTGCAGTCATGATCTGATGGAGCTCAAGCGGTTGCAGGAGGGTGAGCGGGTTTAGGTTGCATAAGTACGGGGCTGACTGCGGTACAAGCACCCAATCGCGGCCATGGCGGTCCGCCGATGCGGCCGCTCCTACAGTTCAGATTGAATGCGGGAGCGAATGTCTTGGCGTTTTAGGGGTACATCAGGTGTAGAACCGTAGCGTGGAAAACGGCGCAGCCTTTTCCGCTGGGGACTTCGTGGCGAGGGACGCCCTCACCCCAACCCTCTCCCAAGGGGAGAGGGAGTCATCCGTGCAGACGCTCATCGCCACTAGCCCCGCAGGATCGCGGTCGGCCGACGTGCCTGCGTCCGCAGGAGCGGCCGCATTGGCGGACCACTATGGCCGCGACAGGTCTTAAGCAATCACTGGATAACCCTGCTCCACCGCTTCTCGCCGCCAGTCCAGCAGCGGTAGATAGGTCGTCTCGTCCACCGCCGTGACACCCTCGATGGCCAGGATGTCGGCCAGGGCAGGATCGGCGGCCAGGCTGTCGTTCAGGGCGGCGCGCAGGGCTTCCACGTCCGCATCCGAACGACTGGCGGCGGTGATGAAGGGCAGCGTCGGACTGGGGCGGGTGCGTTGCAACAGGCGCAGGCCGGCGACCCGCTCGGGTTGGGCGCGCTGCAGATAGCCGTAGGTCACGGCATCCACCGAGGCGACATCGGCATGACCCTGCTGCAACAGCGCCAGGCTGTTGGCGTGGCTCTCGCTGACGATCATCTCGCCAAAGAAGCGGGCCCGCTCCGCCAGGGGCGCCACGGCGTGGCGCAGCAGATTCATGCCGGTGTTGGAATCCAGGCCGTTGAGCGCCACGCGCTTGCCGCGCAGATCGGCCAGGCCGGTCGCCTCCAGCGTCTCGGGCACCAGGATGAAGGCGCAGTGCTCGGCCGCCTGGCAACCCGCGAAGCGATAGCGCGGCGCCGCCACCAGGCGCACCTGGCCGCGCAGGCGGGTGGCCCAGGGATAGCCGCAGGTCTGCGCCAGCAGCAGCTCGGGATGCGTCCAGAGCGCCGGCAGGTCCTCGGGCGCGGGGTCGAGCGTCTCGCCCAGGCGCAGCGCCACGGCTTCGGCCAGCTGGCGATAGGCGTCGCGCACCTCGGCAGGCTCGACGTACATGGTAAGGGCGGCGACGGTCATGGGCGGCTCCAGCATGGAAAACCGCCATTATCCGCTATCACTGCACTCAGAGCGCCGCCTTTACCCGTTCGGCGTTTTCCGCCGGCAGCCAGGTCGTCCAGACCTCCGGATGCTCCTTGAGGAAACGTTTGGCCACCACCTGGGCGTCTTCGCGTTTCTCGGCCATGCCGGCGAGGATGCCGTTGAACTGGTCGAGGGGGAATTCGACCTTCTCGAACAGCGCCACCAGGGCCGGTGCCTTGTCGTGCAGGTCGCGGGAGACGCCGATGGTGATCTTGGCCGGCAGCGAGCGCGACGGCAGCGGATCAGGATTCTTCGGATCCGACAGGGTCTCCCAGGCCTTCTCGCTGAAGGGTGGCTCTTCCAGCTGGACCAGCTTGTAGCGGCCCATCAGCGGGGTCGGCGACCAATAGTAGAAGAGCACCGGCTCGCCACGGCGCATGGCGGTGGCGATGGCCGCGTCCAGCGCGGGACCGGTACCGGTGCGGAAGTTGGTGTAGCTGTCGGTCAGCTTGTAGGCCTTGAGCTTCTGGCTGTTGACGATCTCGCAGGTCCAGCCGGTCGGACAGTTGAGGAAGCGGCCCTTGCCAGGCTCTTCCGGATCACGGAACAGCTCCTTGTAGCGCGGCAGATCGGCGACGCTCTTGAGGTCCGGTGCCTTGGCCTGGATGCCACGCGCGGGGTCGCCCTTGACCAGGTATTCCGGTACCCACCAGCCTTCGGTGGCGCCCTTGACCGTCTCGCCGACGGCAAAGACCTTGCCGGCCTTTTCCGCCGCGCGCCAGGCCGGACTGCGCCCGGCCCACTGCTCGCCAGTGACCTGGATGTCGTTTTGCGCCAGGGCGTTTTCCAGGGTCACGGTGTTGCCCGGCACGCTGTCGGTCTGGCAGCCATAGCCCTTTTCCACCAGCAGGCGCAGCACCTCGGTGGTGAACATGCCGCTCTCCCAGTTGGGGCCGGCGAACTTCACCGTCTGCGGATAGGGACAGCCGCCGTCGGCGGCAAAGGCCAGCGGGGTGATGGTAAGGCTGGCAAGGGTCAGGGCGAGACGCAGGCGCATGGGCTAACTCTCCGACGAGGACGTGGGCCTTTCGACCCCCGGCACTGCCATTCGTCCCCGCGGCCCAGAGCTATTTCACAGCGGACCGCCCTCGGCGGTCTTGCGCAGGCCGGCGATCACCGTCTCGCCGGTTTCCCGGGCCAGCTCGGCGTACCAGGCCCGGGTGGCCAGGGGCTCATGCCCGTGGGTGATCTCGCAGCGTTTGCGCGCCCGCTCGACGATGCCGGCCACCCGCTCCAGCCGCGCGGCCTGATAGGCCTGTAGCGCGGCCAGGGGATCCTGTTCCGCGTCCAGACAGCGCGCTAGCACCCAGGCATCCTCCATGGCCTGGCAACCGCCCTGCCCCAGGTCCGGGGCCATGGCATGGGCGGAATCGCCCAGGAGCGCCACCCGCCCCTGCACCAGGGTCGGCAACAGCCGGGTATCGTGGATCTCCACCCGGGCCACGCCCTGGGGGTCCAGCCGCTCGATCAGGCGCTGCACCGGCGGCGCCCAGCCGGCGAAGTGCTCGGCCAGCTCCGCACGGTAACGGCTGCGGTCGTTGTGCGTGCCCTTGGGCAGGGGTACGTCGAAGAAGAAATAGAATTCATCGCCGCCCATGGGCATCAGCGAGACCCGCTGATGCGCCCCGACGAATTGCGCCCAGTCCTGGGCCTCGGCCAGATCCGGTGCGATCTGCACCCGCCCGTTCCAGTTCACGTAGCCGCAATACTCGCGGGTGATGGCCTGGCCCACCACCCGCTCCCGCAGGCGCGAGTGGGTGCCATCGGCGGCGATCAGCAGGTCGGCCCGTTCGCGCCGACCATCGCCGAGCAGCACGGTCACCCCGGCCGTATCCTGCTCGAAGCCCTCGCAGCCGACACCCAGGGTCACCCGCTCGGCGCCCACCGCTTCGAGCAGGAGGCGCTGCAGGTGGGCGCGGGCGATGGGGCGCGCCGGTCGACCCACGGCCTCATAGAGTGGCAGCAGGCTGAACCGGGTAAGCAACTGTCCCTCATGGTCGCGATAGCTCATGGTCTGCATGTCGCCGCTGACCGCGGCGATGGCGGACCCGAGCCCCAGCTGCTCCAGCACCTTGACGCCGTTGGGCCAGATGGAGATGGCCGCGCCGATGGGGGCCAGATCCTGCGCGCGCTCGAACAGACGGACCCGGTGGCCGGCCTGTTGCAGCGCCAGGGCGGCGGTGAGACCGCCCATGCCGGCGCCGGCGATGATGATGTCGAGAGATGGCATGACGGACCTCGTTGACCGGTAACAGATGCCTTGGGCAAGCAATTTCCTGACCAAGTGGTCAAGTATTGCCGCCCGGGCGTTGCCCGCTTGCCAGGGGCCCAGAAACGCACCAGGGTGGTGCCCCTTGACCATTGGTCGCTTCGTTTCCAGGCAGGCTGCCCTTCGTCGGCTCGCATGACGCATTCCAGAGCTCTTCTATACTCCTAAGGTAGTCGCCAGTCGCGTTGTACCCAGCGTTCGCCATCCACAGAGGCCCGCTTGCGGCGACCACAGCGGGTGAGGAGCAGGATCATGATCAATCATGTCTGGGGCCTGCTGGCCCATCCCGATCGCGAGTGGCAGCAGATTCGTCGCGAAGGGGAAACGGTCGGGCACTTCTTTGCCCATCATGTCGCCTTCCTGGCGGCCATTCCCGTCGTCGCTTCCCTCGTGGGTACCACGACCTTCGGCTGGCGCTTCGGTGGCGGTGAGGCCCATGTGCTGGACCTGCCTACGGCGGTGGTTCTGGCGGTCATCAGCTATGCGCTGATCATGGCGGCGGTGGTGGCCATGGGGCACGTGATCCACTGGCTGGCGCGGCGCTATCCGGATCGGCCTAGCGCCAACCGCTGCATCCTGTTCGCCGGCTACGTGGCTACGCCCATGCTGCTGAGCGGCCTGGTGGGCTTCTATCCGCTGGTGTGGCTGTGCGCCATCGCCGGGATCGTCGGCCTGGCCTATTCGGCCTACCTGCTCTATACCGGCATCCCCTCCTTCCTCAATATCGATCAGCGGGAAGGCTTCATCATGTCCGGCTCCACCCTGGCCATTGGGGTGCTGGTGCTGGAGGTGCTGATGGCCACCACGGTGCTGATGTGGGGGTATGGACCCGAGTTGTTTGGCTGATCGAATGTCGTTTTGACATAGCAAAAAGCCCGGATCCGTCAATCGATCCGGGCTTTTTGTCGTCAGGGGCTAGTGGCGGGAGAAGCCGTAGAGGTCCATGGCCAGGATGCGATGGGCGATGCCATCGTGATGGACGCTGAAGGTGCCCTCGGGATCGGCCGCGCCTAGGGCGACGAACAGCGGCAACAGGTGCTCGTCGGTGGGATGGGCCTGACGGGCCTGCGGCGCCTGACGCCGGTAGTCGAGCAAGGCGTTCAGATCCCGCTCGCGCAGGCGGCTCTGGATCCAGTGCTGGAAGTCCTGCACATAGCCGGGAGACTCGGCGCCGCCACGGCGGAAGTCACCGAGGTTGTGGGTCAGGCTGCCCGAACCGATCAGCAGGGTATCCGCCGGTAGCACCCTGGCCAGTGCCCGGCCCAGGGCAAAGTGGTAGTCCGGTCCACGGGCGGCGCTCATCGACAGCGGCACCACGGGGATTTGCGCGTCGGGATAGAGATAGCGCAAGGGCACCCAGGCGCCATGATCCAGTCCCTGCTCGCCCGTCTCGGCCTCCCAGCCCTGCTCGCGCAGGCCCTGGGCCAACTGCTCGGCCAGGGTCGGAGCGCCAGGCGCGGGATAATCCAGCTGATAGAGGGCCTCGGGAAAGCCATAGAAGTCATGGACGGTGGCCGGCCACGTGGCGTTGCCGAATACCGGTATCCGGGTGTCGAAGTGCGCCGAGACCACGACGATGGCGGCCGGGGTCGGCAGCGACTGCCCCAGGGCGCGCCAGGCCGCTCCCGCCGCACCGGCGTCGAGCGCCTCCATGGGCGAGCCGTGGGAAACGAACAGGGTGGGAAGCGACATGGTGGCGACCTCTCGAGCAGGATTCAGGAGCGCTTGCGTGCATCCCAGGAGAGCTGGCCCGCGCCCAGCAGCGCCAGGGCGGCAGCGGTCACGGCGAGAAAGACCGGATATTCCCAGCCGCCGTGGGGATTGGAAAAGGACCAGCCGTTGCCGAAATGGACCGTCGCCGCCGCGAACAGTTGGACGGCGGCGACTGCCGCGACCGGACGCACCCAGGCGCCCAGGATCAGCAGCACGCCGGCGCCCAGCTCGAAGAAGGTGACCGGATAGGCCAGCCAGCCGGGAAAGCCCACCGAGGCGAAGAAACCCGCCGTGCCCGGCAGGGTGAACACCAGCAGCTTGGTCAGGCCATGGGCCAGGAACATGGCACCCAGGGCCAGGCGCAGCAACAGGGGAGCATAGGAAGAGGTACGGTCGGTCATGCTAATTCTCGAACTGAGGAAAGATGACCCTATTGTCCTGTTTCCAAGGCGCGAATAAAGGTGCACGCTGGGAATGAACTGTGCACGTTATGGAAACAATCCTTGGATACCCTGAAAGCTCTGCAGGCATTCGTCAAGATCGTCGAACTGGGCAGCCTGACCGCGGCGGCGGAGCGGCTGGAGCTGTCCCGCTCGGTGCTCACCAAGCACCTGGCCGCCCTTGAACGGCATTACGGCACCCGGCTGCTGCAGCGCACCACCCGTACCCTGAGCCTGACCGAGGCCGGACGCACCCTCCATGAAGGACTGGTGCCCCTGCTGGGTGATCTGGAGGCCCTCGAACAGCGCCTGCAGGAAGGCCACGAACGGCCCCGCGGGCGTCTCAGGGTCAGTGCGCCCCTGACCTTTGGCGTGCGTCACCTGGCGCCCTTGGTGAGCAGTTTCCTGCACGAATATCCCGAAGTCGCCATCGACCTGGAGCTGAGCGATCGCCAGGTGCGCCTGGTCGAGGAAGGCTTCGATCTGGCCGTGCGCATCGGCGACCTCAGCGATTCCAGCCTGGTGGCGCAGCCCCTGGGGGCGGTCGAGCTGTTCATCTGCGCCGCGCCCGCCTACCTGCAGCGCCACGGTCGCCCCGAGCATCCTGCCGAGTTGCGCGAGCACCGCTGCCTGCTCTACAGCTATGCCAGCGACGGCGATCTCTGGGAATTCCGGCGCGACGACGAGCGCCTGCAGATCAAGGTCAGCGGGCCGCTGCGCGCCAACAACGGCAGCGTCCTGCACCAGGCGGCGTTGGACGGCCATGGCATCATTCGCCAGCCGGATTTCCTGGTGGGTGATGACCTTGCGGCAGGTCGCCTGGAGCGACTGTTCGCGCCCTGGTACACCCAGGCCATCGCCATCCATGCCCTCTATCCCCATCGGCGCCTGGTGCCGGCCAAGGTACGGCTGTTCATCGCCTGGCTGCAGCGACATCTGGTCACGCCCGGGCCGCGAAAAGCACTGCCGTAGGTCGCCGCCGAACGGTCGTTGGGAGGGGCTTCGCAGCCTCGCGGGGCTTGCCTAGAATCCCCGTCTGTCCCGCCGGCGCTGCCGGTTTCTGCGATGGCTGTCGTCCATGTCGACCGAGAATCCCTGCCTCAGCTGTGGCGCCTGCTGCGCCCATTTCCGCGTGTCTTTCTATTGGGGCGAATGCCAGTCGGCCGGTGGCCTGGTGCCCGATCACCTGACCGTCGCGATCAGCCCGCATCTGGTGGCCATGCAAGGTACCGAGCAGAAGCCGGTACGCTGCACCGCCCTGCTCGGCGAGGTCGGCTGCGGCACGCGCTGCACCGTCTACGAGAACCGTTCCAGCACCTGCCGCGAGTTCACCGCCGCCTGGGAGAACGGCGAAGCCAATCCCCATTGCGATGCGGCCCGCGCCGCCTATGGGTTGCCGCCCCTGACGCCGCCGTTGCAGCCGCATCTATCGCCCGATCGCGTAGCTTAGGCACTGTACGAAAACTGCCTGCGCTCGGTGATGCTTCGTTGAAAAACCTTTCGGAATGCTCATTTACCACTCGTAAACTCCGCTTCCTCAAGGTTTTTCGCCTCGCCTCACCATCGCTCGGCGACTTTTCGTTCAGCGCCTAGAGGAAACCAAACGGCCATCGCCGCTGCCCAAAAAGGCGACGGCTGGGCTGTAAAGCGTGGAAAATGCAGTGCGGATCAGGTTTTCACGGCCCTGCTTGATCGAATACCCTATCGCTCTTTCGCCCGCTATGCGTATCCTGTAGCGCCGAACAACAAGGCTGCTTCAACCGGCCACGTAGAGGCTCACAAAGGCTCTACGCAAGGCAAAGCTGCCGCTATACTGCCTGGCCAATACTCACACATGGAGTTTTTACATGAATAAAGCTGAGCTGATCGACGCCATTGCCGCGTCTGCCGACCTGCCCAAGGCCACCGCTGCCAAAGCCCTGGACGCCTTCACCACTGCGGTGACCGACGCCCTGAAGCAAGGCGACAGCGTCAGCCTGGTCGGTTTCGGAACTTTCGCAGTAAAAGAGCGCGCTGCTCGCGAAGGCCGCAACCCGCAGACCGGTGCCACCATCAAGATCGCCGCTGCCAAGCTGCCCGGCTTCAAGCCCGGCAAAGGCCTGAAAGACGCCGTCAGCTAAGACTGCGTTGGTCGATTCTTGTCTTCCGGGCGCTCCAGAGCGCTTCGGAAGACAGTCCCCCGCTCCACCCGCTCTCTCCCTCCTCCGCTTTTCCCCCTCTCCCCTCTCCGTCCTAGTGAAAATCCCGACTCGACACCATGAGCTCGTCGAGCAGCGGACTCAGATCGGTCAGGCGACCGGCGATCAGGTGCTGCACCCCCGCCTCCCGTTCCAGATGCCCCTCGACCTGTAGCAGCCGTGCCTGCAGCAGGGATCGACGCTGCTGTTCGCCCACCGCGCGCCAGACCACCACATTGAGCATGCCGTGCTCGTCTTCCAGGGTCACGAAGATCACCCCGCTGGCCGTGCCCGGGCGCTGTCGGCCGCGCACCAGTCCGGCTACCCGCACCAGGGCACCGGGCTTGATCTCGTCCAGCTGCCGGAAATCCCGACAGCGCCGCGCCTGGAGTTCGCCGCGCAGCAGACTCAGCGGATGCGGCCCCAGGGTGGTGCCCAGCATGCGGTAGTCGGCATGGACGTTTTCCGCGACACTGGGCGCGGGCAGGGCTGGTCGTTCCTCCAGGGCGCTGTCCGCCGATGCGAACAGCGGCAGCTGGCGCTCCACCCCGGCCATGGCCCAGCGCGCCTGGTGGCGATCACCGGCCAGCTCCGCCAGGGCACCGGCCTCGGCCAGCTGTCCGCGCGCCCGGGCATCCAGCTCGGCCCGGCGACAGAGGTCCTCGACATCGCGAAAGGGCTGCGTACCCCGTGCCGCCACCAGGCGCCGACCCACCGCCTCCGCCAGCCCCTGCACCAGGCGCAGGCCCAGGCGGATCGCCGGCTGATGGCCGGTCCCCGCCTCCAGCCGGCAGTCCCAGTCGCTGACCTGCACGGTCACCGCGCGCACCTCGATGCCGTGGCGCCGGGCGTCCTGGAGGACCTGGTCGGGACTGTAGAAACCCATCGGCCAGCTGTTGACCAGGGCACAGGCGAAGGCGGCCGGCTCGTGGCACTTGAGCCAGGAGCTGGCATAGGTCAGCAGGGCGAAGCTGGCGGCATGGGATTCGGGAAAGCCGTAGCTGCCGAAGCCCTTGATCTGCTCGAAGAGGCGCGCGGCGAATTCCGGGCGATAGCCGCGTTCGACCATGCGGTTGTGCAGGCGTTGACGGTGGGGTTCGAGGCCGCCATGACGCTTCCAGGCCGCCATGGAGCGGCGCAGCTGATCGGCCTCGCCCGGCGAATACTCGGCGGCGACCATGGCGATCTGCATCACCTGTTCCTGGAACAGCGGGACTCCCAGGGTGCGTTCCAGCGCCGGCCGCAATTCGTCATGGGGATAGTCGGCCTCTTCCTCGCCATTCCGGCGGCGCAGATAGGGATGCACCATGTCGCCCTGGATCGGCCCGGGGCGAACGATGGCCACCTCGATCACCAGGTCGTAGAGGGTTTGTGGCCGCAGTCGCGGCAGCATGGCCATCTGGGCGCGGGATTCGATCTGGAACACCCCCACCGTGTCGGCGCGGGAGATCATGGCGTAGGTGGGCGCATCTTCCTGGGGCAGGCTGGCCAGGGTCCAGCGCTGGCCGCGCCAGTTGGCGACCAGGTCGAAGCAGCGGCGCAGGGCGCTGAGCATGCCCAGGGCGAGGATGTCGACCTTGAGCAGGCCCACGGCATCGAGGTCGTCCTTGTCCCACTGGATCAGGGTGCGTTCGGGCATGGCGGCGTTTTCCACCGGCACCAGCGTGGCCAGGGGCGCTTCGGAAATGACGAAGCCACCAGGGTGCTGGGAAAGGTGCCGGGGGAAGCCGATCAACTGGCCGGCGAGGATGAGCACCCGCTGCAGCAGGGGGCTGTCGGGATCGAAACCCGCTTCGCGCAGGCGCGCGGGGCCGGGGATCTCGTCGGTCCAGCGCCCGGCGCACCCGGACAGGGCGTCGAGCTGGTCGCCCGGCAGGCCCAGCGCCTTGCCGACATCGCGCAGGGCGCCGGCGGCATGGTAGGTGCTGACCACCGCGGTGAGCGCAGCGCGCTCGCGCCCATAGCGGCGAAAGACGTACTGGATGACCTCTTCGCGGCGCTCGTGCTCGAAGTCGACGTCGATGTCGGGCGGTTCGTCGCGCTCGCGGGAGATGAAGCGCTCGAACAGCAGATTGCCGGTGAGCGGATTCAGCTCGGTGATGCCCAGCACGTAGCAGACCACCGAGTTGGCCGCCGAGCCACGGCCCTGGCAGAGGATGTGCTGGCGGCGGGCATAGTCGACGATGTCGTGCACGGTGAGAAAGTAGTTCTCGTAGCCCTTCTCGGCGATCAGCGCCAGCTCCCGGGCCACCTGGTCGGTGACCATTGCCGGTGCCCCCTCCGGCCAGCGCCAGGCCAGGCCGCGGCGGGTCAGCTCGGCCAGCCAGGAGCCGGCCGTCTCGCCAGCGGGTATCACCTCCTGGGGATAGCGATAGCGCAACTCGCCCAGGTCGAAGCGGCAGCGGGCGGCGATCGCCAGGGTCTCGGCGCGCAGCGCCGCGGGATAGAGGCCCTCCAGCACCGGCAGCGGCCGCAGATGGCGCTCGCCGTTGGGATGCAGGTGATAGCCGGCCTCGGCCACCGGCAGGTGATGGCGGATGCCGGTGAGCACATCCTGCAGGGCACGGCGTCCGCGGGTGTGCATGTGCACGTCGCCGCAGGCTACTGCCGGCACGCCCAGCTGCGTGCCCAGCGCCTGCAGCTGCAGGAGTCGAGCGGCATCGTCGGCGCCGCGCAGCAATTCGACGCCGAGCCAGAGGCGTTCGGCGAAGACGCTCCTGAGCCAGGCGCCCTCCTCGCTCGCGGGTTCGCCGCCCGGCAGCCAGATCGCCAGCAGGCCGGGCATGGGCGGCTGCAGATCCGCGCGACCCAGCTGGTAGCGGCCCTTGGGCGCACGGCGGCGGGCCCGGGTGATCAGCGCGCAGAGGCACTCGTAACCCGGCAGATCCTCCACCAGCAGCACCAGGCGCAGACCGTCGTCGAGGGTCAGCTCGCTGCCGATGATCAGGGGCAGCCCGACCTGCCGCGCCGCCTGCCAGGCGCGGACGCTGCCACTCAGGGTGCATTCGTCGGTGATGGCCAGCGCTGTGTAGCCCAGCGCCTTGGCCCGCTCGAACAATTCCAGGGCACTAGAGGCACCGCGCTGGAAGCTGAAATTCGACAGGCAGTGCAACTCGGCATAGCCGCTCATGCGAACCAGCCCTGGATCCACCAGGGCGCCTCCTCGCCATAGCGGCGAAAGGCCCAGGCCTGGCGTCCGTCGGCCACCTCGATGCGGTAGTAGTCGCGCCGCTGATCGCCCCCGTCCCACCAGCCGCTTTCGATGCGCTCGGGACCGGCGAGGACCCGGCGTGGCTGGCCGTCGAGGGGGCGCGGTTCGCTCAGCAGCCAACCCGGACGCAGGCCGGGCAAGGCGGTCTCCAGACGCCGCTCGTGGCGCCAGACCAGGGCGCGCTCGGGACGATGATCCGCCTGGATGCCGAGCCCCAGCACCGCTTCCTCGCCCAGCCGGGCACGCAGGCGTTCGCGTAGCACTTCCCAGCCCACGGCCTGGGCGGGACGCTCGTCGAACAGGCCATGGCGTTCCGGCACGAAGAGCGGCAACTCCTCGCTTTCCAGGCGCAGCGCCAGCACCGGGGCCACCACCTGCAGCTGTTCGAGGCGACCGCGGGCGAATTCGAACAGCAGGGCGGCATCGCGTTCGGGGGCCAGCAGGCCGATGGTGAGGGTGGTGGCCGGCCCCTGGCGATGCTCCAGCCAGAGCAGGAAGCGCTGCACGCCCCGGTCGCGACTGGCCAGCCAGACCGCCAGATCGGCGGTGAGGCGACGCAGGGGGAACAGCAGCGCCTGGTGGGATTCCACCTCGAAATTGAGCTCCACCCGCGCCACGAAACGATCGGGCGGCCGATAGAACTCCAGCGCCAGGCTGCGACTGCCGCCCAGCAGATCCAGCTGCTGCAGCAGCTCGGGGGCGAAGCGCCGGGCCAGGGCGGGCCTGGGCAGGGCCTTGAGTTGCTCCAGGCGGCGGATGCCCATGCGCACCAGCGCCTGGGCCTGCTGGGGGGCGAAACCGGCGCGCTCCACGGGCAGCCGATCGAGCAGGCGCGGCAGATCGTCCGGCGCGGCGATGAGGCCATCGGCGACATTGGTCAGCATGCGCGCCGCCACCGGATTGGGCGCCAGCGCCAGCCGGTGGCGAAAGCCCAGGCCCTGGAGCTCCTGGCGCAGGCGCCGCTCCAGCCGTGGCCAGGGCCCCAGCAGCGGCAGGCTGGACTGGATCTCCAGCAGCAGCGCCCGCGGATAGTGGCGACTGACCTGGGAGCTGAAGCCGTAGCCCCAGGCCGCCAGCAGCGCCTCGGCCGTCTCGATGAGCGCCGGGTCGTATTCCTGCTGCTCGAAGTCGCGGGTCAGCGCCTGGGCGGCGGCCAGGGTCAGGCCGGGGCGCAGCCCCAGGGCTCGCGCGGCCGGATTGACCGCCTGCAGCAGGCGGCGCTGTGGCGGACCGGAAAGCAGCACCAGCGGCCGCTCCGGCTGGGGATGACGGCGCAGCACGGCATCCAGCGCCAGCTGCGGAAAGAGGATGCAGGCCCAGCGCATGGCAAGCTCAAGCGCCGCCGGCCAGATCGAGCACGCCGGGCTGACCGCCGCGGCATTTGCGGATGTGCAGCCGTTCCAGCGGCGCCCTGAGTTCCAGGCGCAAGGCCGCCGGCGAAGGATTGTCCAGGGCGGCGGCCGGGCGCAGGGCGAAGGCCAGGGTGCGGCCGCTCTCGGCGGCGACCTGCAGCCGGCGCAGCTGGCGATCGTCGGCCCGCTCGGGCCAGCAGAGCACCGCGCCGAAGCAACCGGAGCGCAGGCACTGCTCGGCGGCCCAGAGCACCTCGGCGCCCTGGGCGTGGATCACCACCAGGGCATCCAGCGCCACGCCGGCCGCCTGCCAGGCCAGGGGATAGGGCAACAGCGGCGGCCCGATCAGGGCGATGCGCTCGGCGGCCTGGCTCAGGCGCGCCAGGGTCGGCCAGAGCAGCCGCAACTCGCCATGGCCGGGACCGGCGAGCAGCAATTCGGTCAGGGCCGCTTCCGGCCAGCCGGCACCGGGCAAATGGGCATCCAGGGCGGCGACCCCGGTGGGCTGGTCGCTGCGCCGGGCGTCGGGACTGGTCTGCCCCTTCCACAGGCGCCGCTCCTCGAACAGCCGGGCCAGGCTGGCGCCGCCGCTCATGCCGCCAGACCTGCAGGGATATTGTCCATGGCCATCGCCTCTATCTGTATATGCATACAGTATTAGAGGCGATTCGCATCGGGGTCAAGTCGAACCGCTGTCTTTGCGGTTGCAGGGATCGCTCAGATCCAGATCACCACGCCGACCAGCGCGGCCAGCAACAGCCACTGTTCGAGGTAGTAGCGGAAGCGGTTGCGCTTCTTCAGCGCCTTGCCGCGCTGGCGGATGCGATAGAGGTGCCGGAAGGCGCGATTGAGGCCGCCGGTCTTGTCGCTGGCGTCATTGGGCGAGGCCGCCGAGGCCAGCAGGGTGCCACTGACCCAGCGGTTGAAGGCGCTTGCCCAGCGATAGCGCAGCGGCCTTTCCACGTCGCAGAACAGGATGATGCGATCCTGGTCGGTGGTGTTCTCGGCGTAGTGGATGAAGGTTTCGTCGAATACCACCGCCTGGCCATCGCGCCAGTGATAGCGCTGGCCGTCCACCTCGATGAAGCAGCGTGGATCATTGGGCGTGGCCAGGCCCAGGTGATAGCGCAGGGAGCCGCCATAGGGATCGCGATGGCGCACCAGCCGCGATCCGGGCGGCAACTCGGCGAACATGGCCGCCTTGACCGTGCCGATGCCGCGCAGCAATTCGGTGGTCCTGGGGCACAGCTGCATGGCGGAAGGATGGCTGTCGCCGTACCACTTCAGATAGAAGCGCTTCCAGCCGCTCTTGAAGAAGGAGTTGAAGCCGGCATCGTTGTGCTCGGCGGATTTCTTGATCTGGCCGGCGCGCAGCAGGTCGAGGGCCTCGTCGCGGATCAGCTGCCAGTTGTCCTGCAGCACCTGGAGTTCGGGAAAGCGCTCCACCGGGTGATAGGGCGCGTTGGGCACCCGCGAGGTCAGGAACATGAAGGTGTTCAGCGGCGCCAGAAAGGTCGAATGGTCACTGAGCTGACGCAGCAAGCGATGGCGCACCCGGCCGCGAAAGTGCACATACAAAACACAGAGAAAAAAACCGCCAATCACGAACCACTTCACGCGTCGCTGCCCTGAAAAGAATGTTTCCGGATGTTATACGCCTCACCTCGGGCCGGGCCTAGTCTTTACAGTCTGACGATAAGCTGAATGCCTGGTGTCGAGCCGGACAGCAGCACTGGGAGCCGTAGCGGGCATCTTGTATCCTGCAGGTGACAATTCGAGTGCCCGGAGGGCCTCATCATGCGTTCGCTGCTCTATGGCCTGCTGCTCGCCAGTGGCGTCGTGGCCGCTCAGGATGTCTACAAGTGCGTGGACGACCAGGGCCGGACGACCTATACCCAGGGCGCCTGCCCGACGAATAGTCAGATCACCACCATTCCGCTGCAGAGCCTGCCCGAGAGCAACGGTTTCACGCCGCCGCCCCGGCCTGCCACGCCGCCGCCGGCCGCCGCGCCGCGGGAGGTCACCGTGGTACCCGCCCCCGCTTCCAGCCGCCAACGTCCGGTCGACGACGTCACCGTGGTCGGTGGCTCTTCGTCCTCTTCCAGCTTTCGCCAGGAAAGCGAGGTGCGCGGCTCCGGCATCATCTATCAGCCGGTGCCGGTCTACATCGACCGCCGGCCACGCAACGAGACCTGGCACATGGTGCCCCATCCCCAGGCGCAGCAGCCCCAGCCGCCGGCGCCTCCGCCGCCGCCGAACCGGGGCATTCCCATCGATCGCTAGCACTAGAGCTTGTGCAGGAAGTTGACGACGAACTTGCGCCCCTCGGTGCGGTTCTCGGCGTCCTGCTCGAAGTAGCTGTTGACGGTGATCAGATTCTCCCGGGAAAAGGCGTAGGTGAAGCCCGGACCCCAGGCCCAGACCTTTTCCCGCCGCCCGCTCACGTCATGGCCATCGACCTGGGTGTCGGTGATCTGCCGCAGCCAGTAGCCGCTCAGACCGACGCTGAGGCGATCGTTCAGCGCGTACTGGGTGGCGAAGTTGGCGTGCAGCGCCTGGCCGGCCTGGGTGTCGGAGACCGCGCCGAAGCTGCGCAGCGGCTGGTCGTTCTTGCCGTTCCACAGGTACCAGAAGCGTCCGGTCACCGACCACTGGGACGTCAGCCAGTAGGTGGTGGCGTAGTAGGGATTGAAGGACCAGAAATTGCTGCCCGGATTGATCGCCCGGTCGCGGTCGTAGCGCCCGGTGGGGGCGACGATCTCGGCCTCGAGGCGTTGCGCCCAGCGCGGTCCGCCGTCGGGGCGGGTGGTGGTGGGCAGTTGCAGGAAGGCGCCCAGGGTCAGGTCCCCTACCCCTTCGCGGGCGCTCAGCGCCTGGCCGCCGAGGCCGTCATCGACATCGGCGTGGGCCAGCCAGGGCAGGATGGCGGTGAATCCGGGCATGGCGCCATTGGCCAGGGGCTGGCCGACATAGATGATCTGGCTGACCGGGGCGAAGGTGGTCAGCTCCTGCTTGGGCAGGGGCAGCTTGCGGCCGTCCTGGTCGTTGAAGCGGCTGGTCTTGCCGTAGATCAGGTACTCCTCCCAGTACCAGCCGGGACCGTCCGGCGCCGGGGCGCCGTCGTAGAAGCTGGTGGAGCCGAGATTGAGACCGGGCAGGTCGTAGGCCTGGGCCAATGTGGAGGCGAGACTGGCCGCGGCCAGCAGACCGAATCCGAAACGTGTGCGCATGACGTCGTCCTGAAGTTGTTCTTGTTGTGGGAAAACGCGATCGCCGCACCGGCCGGCGCGGCGATCCGGGTCAGACGTAACTGGCGGCGAGACCGCCATCCACCGGCAGGTTGGCGCCGTTGATCCAGCGCGAGGCATCGCTGCAGAGAAAGGCGATCACCGCGGCCACCTCGTCGGCCAGCGCCGGGCGCAGCATGCGCTGGCTGTCGCGGGCGACGCGCTCTTCGCCGAGCATGCTGACGAAGTCGCCGAGGATGGGGGTGAATACCGGCCCGGGCGCCACGCAATTCAGGCGCACGCCGAATTCGCGCAGCCAGGTCTGGGACTGCACGAAGCTCCAGACGATGAGCGCTTCCTTGAAGTACTGGTAGCAGGTGGCCTGGTCCACCGGATGACGCTCCAGCCAGGCCTGGGCCGGGGCGAAGTCGGCGATCTGCGCCAGCTCGCGGTGCTGTTCCAGGCGCTGCGGCCATTCGGCGCCGAGGATGGAGGCGATGTTGACGATGGCGCCGCCCGGCCCCAGCCGCGCGACCAGTTGCTGGCTGAGCAAGCGCAGGCCGAGGTAGTTGACGCGCGCCACCGTCTCCCGGGGCGCCGTGCCCGGCACCCCGGCGATGTTGCACAGGCCGTGCAGGCGCGCCGGCAGGCGACTGACCAGGGCGGCGATGCTGTCGGGGTCGCCCAGGTCGGCCTGGTGGAAGTCGTCCAGGCTGAACTGGGGCTGGTTGCGGTCGACGCCGATCACAGTGGCGCCCTGGAAGCGGGCCAGCCGCGCCAGCTCGGCGCCGATGCCGGAGGCCACGCCGGTGACGACCAGGATCTTGCCATTCAGGGTCATGGGATTTTCCTCTTGTTGTTATTGGGGGATGGAACAGGGGCTAGAAGGGATAGCGTGGCGGCTCGTTATGCTCGGTCACCCACTGCCACTGGCTGTAGTCGTCCCAGTTGCACAGGCCACCGACGCTGCCGCCGTTGCCGGACTGGCCACGACCACCGAAGGGATTGACCACCTCGTCGTTCACCGTCTGGTCGTTGAGGTGCAGCATTCCGCACTCCAGCCGTTCGCCCAGCGCCCGGGCGCGGGCCAGGGAGCCGGAGAGCACGCCGGCCGCCAGGCCGTAGGGGGTGCGATTGGCCAGGTCGACGGCCTCGGCCTCGCTGGCGAAGGTCACCACGCTGGCCACCGGTCCGAAGATCTCTTCGTCGAAGGCGCGCATGCCGGGATGGACGCCGCTCAGTACGGTCGGGGCATAGAACAGCCCTTCGTGCCGGCCGCCCTGCTCCAGCCGGGCACCGGCAGCGAGGCTGTCGGCGACGATGCCCTGTACCCGTTGCAGTTGCCGGGCATTGATCAGCGGACCCAGCTGGGTAGAGGGTTCCAGCGGATCACCGAGGCGCAGGGCGGCGGCGCGAGCGGCCAGGCGTTCGGTGAAGGCGGCGGCGAGGCGCTGGTGCACCAGGATCAGCCCGGTGGCCATGCAGATCTGGCCCTGGTGCAGGAAGCTGCCCCAGGCGGCGCAGCCGACGGCGCGGTCGAGATCGGCGTCGTCGAGCACGATCAGCGGATTCTTGCCGCCCAGTTCCAGGGCCACCTTCTTCAGGTGGCGTCCAGCGCTTTCCGCCACCTGGCGTCCGGCCTGGGTCGAGCCGGTGAAGGCGATCATCCGCACCTGGGGATGGGCGCAGAGCGCCGCCCCGGCTTCGGCGCGACCGGGCAGCACCTGCAGCACGCCCCGAGGCAGACCGATGGCCTCGAACAGCCGGGCGATGAGGATGCCGCCACTCACCGGCGTCTGGTGATCCGGCTTGAGCACCACGGCATTGCCGCAGGCCAGCGCCGGGGCCACGGCGCGCAGGGAAAGGATCAGCGGAAAGTTGAAGGGCGAGATCACCCCCACCACGCCATGGGGCAGGCGCCGGGCATAGGACAGGGCCCCGCGCTCGCTGGGCAGGACCACGCCATGGGCCTGCAGCAACTGACCGGCGACCTGCTGCAGGATGACCCCGGCTTCACGCAATTCCAGCTCAGCCTTGGGCAGGATGCCACCGGTCTCCCGGGCGATCAGGGGGGCCAGTTCGGCGCGATTCATCTCCAAGTGAGCGGCGGCGGCCAGGAACAGCCCGGCCTTTTGCCGGGCGGTCCAGGCCGCCCAGGCCGGTTGCGCCCGGGCCGCCTTGGCGCAGGCCTGGTCGATGTCGGCGACGCTGGCCAGACCGGTGCAGTGCAGGGGCTGGCCGGTGGCAGGTTCGACGACCTCCAGGGTGCCGCCCTGGGCGGCGATCCAGTCGCCATCGAAGATCCGCTCGCGCCAGGGGGCGCCGTCCAGGAACGGCGTGGATGATCTGCTCATAGCCTTCTCCTTGTTGTTATCGGGCCGCGGTGGGCACAGGCAAGGGAGCAAGGGCTGTGCCCAGACCGGGCTGACAGGAAAAAGCGCCGTTCAATCAGGGACTTGCTGGCTCAGACAGGCAAAGGTCCCAGGGCCAGCCGGCAAACGCCTTGCTCAAAAGATAAAGTTATGAGGTATAACCTTTTCCTCGATTGCGCATTTGCGCAATTCACCCGAGAGGTCGTGCCATGGCCCGTTCCGAACGTCTGTCCCTCAGCGATCTGCAGCAGGCCGCTACCGGCTTCCAGCGTGGCGACAGTGCCGCCTGGGATGGCAGCGCCAGCCCGACCCAGGCGGAACTGGCCGAGTGCCTGTTCTTCTCCCCCGGTGATGGCCGCATCTGGCTCAACGACCAGCGCATGCTGCTGGTACACGCCTCCGCCTTTGGCGCCCTGCGGCGCGAGCTGATCGGCGCCCTGGGGCAGGAACGCGCCCGCGGCCTGCTGACCCGGGTCGGCTATCTTTCCGGGGTGCGCGACGCCGAGCTGGTGCGCAAGCGCTGGCCCCAGGCCGACGCCGCGGCGATCTTTGCCGCCGGTACCCGGCTGCATGGCCTGGAGGGTCTGGTGCGGGTCGAGCCGCTGCATTTCGAATTCGATGTCGACCAGGGGCGCTATGGCGGCGAATTCCTCTGGCATCACTCGGCCGAATGCGACGAGCACCAGATCGCCCACGGTCAGGGCAGCGATCCGGCCTGCTGGATGGAAATCGGCTATGCGATCGGCTACGTCAGCAGCCTGTTCGGCCGCCTGGTGATCTTTCGCGAGGTGGAATGCCGCGCCATGGGGCATGCCGTCTGCCGGGTCGAGGGTCGCAACGCCGAACGCTGGCCCGACGTGGCGGAAGACCTGCGCTATCTCAATGCCGCCGGCGACGGCGCTCCGGCGCTGACGCCGGCGGAACGCCTGCCCGCGCCCCTGCCCCACGCCGCCGACGGCCAGCAGCCGCTGGTAGGGGCTTCAGCGGCCTTCAACAGCGCCTTCCAGGCACTGCAGCGGGTCGCCCCGACGCCGGCCACGGTGCTGCTCACCGGCGAATCCGGGGTGGGCAAGGAACTGTTCGCCAGCCACCTGCACCGCCTCAGCCGCCGCGCCGACGGCCCCTTCGTCGCCCTCAACTGCGCGGCCATTCCCGAGAATCTCATCGAAGCCGAATTGTTCGGCGTGGAGCGCGGCGCCTTCACCGGCGCCAACCAGTCCCGCGCCGGACGTTTCGAACGGGCCCAGGGCGGCACCCTGTTCCTCGACGAGATCGCCTGCCTGAGTCTGCCCGGCCAGGGCAAGCTGCTGCGCGCGCTCCAGGAGCGCGAGATCGAGCGGGTCGGCGGCAGCCGCACGCTCAGGGTGGACGTCCGGGTGATCGCCGCCACCAACCTGGATCTGCGCGAGGCGGTACGTCGCGGCGAATTCCGCGAAGACCTCTTCTATCGCCTCAACGTCTATCCCATCGGCATTCCGCCGTTGCGTGACCGGCGCGACGACGTGCCCCTGCTGGTGGATCTGTTCCTGCGGCGCTTCTGCGCCGCCTACGAACGGCCGCCGGTGGGCCTGACCATGCGCGCCCTCAAGGCCCTGCTGCGCTACGACTTTCCCGGCAACGTGCGGGAATTGCAGAATCTGGTGGAGCGCGGGGTGATCGCCAGCGATCCGGGCGAACTCATCGACCTGCCCCACCTGTTTCGCGGCGAACCGCTGCCGGCCGAGCTCGTCGACGAGGCGCCGCCTGCGACCGGCTGGCTGGAGCGCCTGGGCGTGGATGGCGAACGCCCGCTGCCGCTGGCGCAGCTGGAAGCCGAGCTGCTCGACGAAGCCCTGGCGCGCAGCCAGGGCAACATGGCCGCCGCGGCGCGCCTGCTCGGCCTGAGCCGCGCCCAGTTCGCCTATCGCCATCGCCGCGCCCGCCAGGATCTGGACTAGAATGACCCCTCGATACCCTCCCCTCGCCATCTCCGACGGAAGCCCTTCCCGCCGATGAGTTCCCCCGACGACGCCACGCCCCTGGACCCTGCCGCCACCCCCTGGCTGGACACCGCCGTAGGTTATGCCCTGCGCCGCGCCCAGATGAAGATGTTCCAGCATCTGGTGGACAGCCTGGCCGCCTATGACCTGCGCCCCGCCCAGTTCACCGCCCTGGTGATCCTCGAACAGGAGCCCGGCCTGATGCAGGCCGACCTGGCCCGGCGCCTGGCCATCGAGCCGCCGCAACTGGTCCTGCTGCTGAACAAGCTGGAACGCCAGGGCCTGGCCGAGCGGGTGCGCGGCACCCAGGATCGCCGCGCCTATGCCCTGCACCTCACCGAGCAGGGCCGCGCCCTGGTCGGCGAACTCAAGGAACGCGCCGCCGCCAGCGACCGCGCCGCCAGCGCCCCGCTGGACGACGCCGAGCGGGCCGAGCTGTTGCGGCTGCTACGCAAGCTCAATGGGGAGTTGGGGTAGTACGCCACACCTATCCGGGTGTCCTCTGCCTCCCGCCATCACTCAGGTATGCGCCCCCTATCGTGGCCGCTCCTACAAGAGCACTACCCCTATAGGAGCAACTGTATTGTCGCTACGGG
Source organism: Pseudomonas sp. RIT411 (assembly GCF_003057735.2). Lineage (NCBI taxonomy): Bacteria > Pseudomonadati > Pseudomonadota > Gammaproteobacteria > Pseudomonadales > Pseudomonadaceae > Pseudomonas > Pseudomonas sp. RIT411. The sequence continues at coordinate 26,209 of NZ_QBIZ02000006.1, read as the reverse complement.
GATACATCACGTAGCGTGGAAAACGGCGCAGCCTTTTCCACTGGAGACTTGGTGGCAAGGGGGCGCCCTCACCCCAACCCTCTCCCGAGGGGAGAGGGGGCTATCCGAGCAGATGTTCAGTTACATCAGCTCCGGCAACATCACGATGAGCGTCAGAAGCCGTACAGACTGACCGGGTTATCGCGCAGGATGGCATTGCGTAACTGCTCATCCGGCGCCCAGTCGGCCAGGAGGTCGAAGATGCGCCCGTCGTCCGGCTTGTTGCCGGTCGCGACCGTTGGATGCGGCCAGTCGCTGCCCCACAGCAGCCGCTCCGGATGGCGACGCACCAGCTCCCGGGCCACCGCGCCCACGTCGGCGTAGTCAGGCGGACCACTACGCGACCTGATGTAGGGACCCGACAGCTTCACCCAGGTACGGCCGCCGTCCAGCAGCCGGGTAACGATGGCGAAGGCTTGGGAATTCACGCCCTCCGGTTGAGGCACATGGCCCATGTGGTCGATCACCAGCCGCGCGGGCAAGCGTTGCAGCCGGCTTTCCAGTTCCACCAGCTGATTGCCTGGAGCGACCACCTGGACATTCCAGCCCAGCTCATCGACACGCGCGGCCAGGGGCTCGAGGTCGGCCAGGTCGGCGCCGCCGTAGCTGAGGTTGAAACGGATCCCGCGCACCCCGGCCTTGTGCAGCGCCTGCAGTTCGGCATCGGTGATGCTTTGGTCGAGGACAGCTACACCGCGGGCCTGGCCCCGGCTGCGCGCCAGGCCGTCGAGCATGCAGCGATTGTCGGTGCCGTAGGTGGACGGCGTGACGATGACCATCCGGCGCAATCCCAGCAGCGCCTGCAGCTGGTGATAGTCGTCCAGGGAGGCATTGGGCGGGAGCAGCTTGGCGCCCGGCGCCGCCGGGTAGCGGTCGTCATAGAGGTGCATGTGACAGTCGACACTGCCGGCCGGCGCCTTGAGTCTCGGTGCCGTTTGAATACTGGAGAACGGAGTGGCGGCCTGGACGCCGAGGGCATCGAAAAGGCACAGGGCGGCACTCGCCTGGGCGCTCGCTTTCAGGAAGCGCCGACGATTGAAGGTCATGATGGATTCCTTGAAAGGCTGCCGGCCCGGACGGGCCGGCAGCGATCAGCTTTAACCGGCGTTGGTCGCTACGGCCTGGGCGTCTGCCTTGGCGCGCGCCGCGGCTTTACGACCCATGATCAGTACCAAGAGGCCACTGATGGCGCACAGGGTGGCCAGCGGCAGTACCGCCAGGGCGTGGCTGTGGGTGGCGCCATGGATGGCGCCATAGACGTTGACCATCACCCCGCCGCCGATGAGGTTGGCCAGGGCACCGATGGCGGCCAGGCCGGCGGCGGCGGTGGAGGACGACAGCCAGCCCGAGGCCAGTGCCCAGAACGGCCCCTTCATCGAATAGGCCCCGATCAGCACCAGACTCAGCAGGATCACCGTGGCGGCCAGGGACGAGGTGAACATGCCCGCCAGCAGGCCCACGGCGATCAACAGCATGGTGAGCGAGGTGTGCCAGCGACGCTCGCCGGTGCGATCCGAACTGCGCCCCCAGAGGACCATCGCCACCGAGGCCAGGCCATAGGGAATGGCATTGGTGAGGCCAACCTCCAGGTTGGACAGGCCAAAGGACTTGAGCAATTGCGGTGCCCAGACGCTCATGGTGCTACCGGCCGCCGAGGCGCCGGAATAGATCAGCGCCATTACCCAGATATCCTTGTGCTTGAGCAGCTGCCACAGCGAGATATGGCCGATGCTGGTCTTGCGATTGCGCTCCTCGGCCAGCTTGAGCGTCAGCCAGTTGCGCTGCTCGTCGCTCAGCCATTTGGCCTGCTCCGGACGGTCGGTCAGCACGAACAGGCAGGCGATACCCAGCAGCACCGCCGGAATGCCTTCCAGGATGAACAGCCAGTGCCAGCCACGCATGCCCATCCAGCCGTCCAGGCTCAGCAGCAGGCCGGAGAGCGGTGAACCCAGGAAATTGGCGCCCGGGATCGCCACCATGAAGATGGCGACCATGCGCGCTCTATAGTTGGAGGGCAGCCAGTAGGTGAGGTACAGCAGCACGCCAGGGAAGAAGCCGGCTTCCGCGGCGCCCAGCAGAAAGCGCATCACATAGAGCGAGTTGGCGCCCTGGACGAAGGCGGTACCGGCCGAGATCAGGCCCCAGGTGATCATGATCCGGGCGATCCAGATGCGCGCACCGAAGCGCTGCAGCGCCAGGTTGCTCGGCACCTCCACCAGGAAATAGGAAAAGAAGAACAGGCTGCTGGCGAAACCGAAGATCGCCGGCGTCAGGCCGAGATCCTGGTTCATCTGCAGCGAGGCCATGCCGATGTTGCCACGGTCGATGATGGCGATGAGGTAGCAGACGATCAGGAACGGCAGGAGGCGCCAGGCGACGCGGCGCATCGTCGCGCGTTCCAGTTCACTGATTTCGGACGTGGAAGAGGTCATGCAGGCTCTCCGTCTTATTGTTGTGGAGATAGACGTAGCGAGCGGCTCCGGGAAGGAGACCGCCCGCCCTGACGCGAGGATCAGGCCGCGATCAGGTGACGATTGACCACGGCACGGGTTTCCACCGCCTTGCCGTTCCAGCGATCGAGTACCTGCTGCACCGCCACCAGCCCGACCCGGTCGCGGGCCTCGGTGGTGTTGGCGCCCACGTGCGGCGTGGCGACCAGGTTGGTCAGGCCCCAGAGGGCGCTGTCGGCCGGCGGCGGCTCGGGGTGGAAGGTATCCAGGCCGGCACCGCCGATCTGGCCGTCGCGCAACGCCGCGACCAGCGCCTGGGTGTCGATCAACTCGCCGCGGGCGGTATTGATCAGCAGGCTGCCGGGACGCATCCGGGCGAACTGGGCGGCGCCGAACAGGTGGCGATTGGCCTCGGTGAGCGGGCAATGCAGGCTGATGATGTCGCACTCGGCCAACAGGTTATCGAAGCTCTCCTCCCGGCGCACGTGGTCACGCACCGGCAGGCTCTGAAGGTAGGGATCGTAGACCCGCACCTGCATCCGCAGCGGTGCCACCAGGTCCATCAGCACGCTGCCGATGGAACCCAGGCCCACCAGGCCGAGGGTCTTGCCAAACAACTCGGTGCCATTGGCCTGGGCCTTGTCCCAGTGCCCGGCATGCATCCGCGCGTTCAGCCAGGGGGTCTGCCGGGCCACGCTGAACATCAGGGCGAAGGCGTGCTCGGCCACCGACTGGGCATTGGCGCCCAGGGCGATGGTGACCGGAATGTTTCGGTCGGCCGCCGCCTGCAGATCGATGGTGTCGTAGCCGACGCCGTGCTTGGCGATGATCTCGAGCTTGGCCGAGGCCTCGATCATCTCGCGGGTCAGCTTGCCCTGGCGGACGATGATGGCGTCGGGCTGTTCCTGGCGGATCAGCGCGACCAGCTCGTCATGGGGCATGTAGGGCTGGGTGGGTACCACGCGGATGCCGTGGGCGGCAGCCAGGGCCATGGCGTCGGGCGCGAGTTCGGGACCGGTGAGGAGCAGGGTGCGGGTCATGTGGGTTATCCCTTGTTGTTATGACGTCGTCCGTCGAGCGGACAGCCAGATGAGCAGGCCTTGACCTTAGCATAATGGAATAGCGTTGCAATACTGAACGTAACCTGGAATTTCCTGCCACCCATCCGACCGTTGAATGTTTAAAAAAGAAATGCCATTCTGAAATTCGACACCCGCTCCAGCGGCATCCAACAAAGCCCACAAGAGAAATGCCCATGACCATCGGATTCAGAGTTCTCAATGCCCAACGCAAGGTCGCAGCCGAATGGGTCGCGCGTTATCGTGAGGTTCCGGTCGCCAATGTCAGCGACTCGATGAACCGCATGACCGCCGGCGGCTCGCGCCTGCGTCCCATGCACCGCCAGGGCGTGCTGGCCGGCCCGGCACTGACCGTGAAGGCGCGCCCGGGTGACAACCTCATGCTGCACTACGCCCTGGACATCGCCGAGCCGGGCGACGTCATCGTGGTGGATGCCGGTGGCGACCTGACCAATGCCCTGATCGGCGAGATGATGGTGGCCTATGCGGTCAAGCGCGGCGTGGCCGGCATCGTCATCAATGGCGCCATCCGCGATGCCGCCAACATCGGCGCGGGTGACTTCCCCCTGTTCGCCGCCGGCATCTCCCACCGCGGCCCCTACAAGGATGGCCCGGGCGAGATCAACGTCCCCATCGCCATCGACGGCATGGTCATCGAGCCGGGCGATCTGATCATCGGCGACGACGACGGCCTGCTCTGCGTGCCCTACGACCAGGTCGCCGAGGTCTATGACCGCGCCACCGCCAAGCACGCGGCGGAAGAAATGCAGATGCGGCAGATCGCCGAAGGCACCAATGACCGTAGCTGGGTGCTGGAATCGCTCAAGAAGAAGGGTTGCGCCCTCCCCTAGTCCGTATCCCGAATGAAGAAAGGCAGCCTGGTGCTGCCTTTTTTATTGTGCATCGGGTCCATTGGCGCTCGTCGAACTCAACGTGTCCCTTCTGGACGGGCACGACAGGTCGCGCAGTAACCGGGACAGGAGGGTCGCACCTCGACGACTCAAGCCAACCAGCCTCGCGACGTGTCAGGAGCATAGGGCAAGGCGGCCAGCCCCCTTGCTGCGAAGAGACGCGCCATCGAGAGGCGTCAACGTTCGAGGACGCCAGCTGCCGGCATCCCGCCAGCATCTCCTGCCCGGTCCTATCCGGAGCGCTGGCCTCTCGCCCAAGAGCAGCCAGCCACAAAAGCAGAAGGCGGCTCATCGCCGCCCCCTTCCTGGCTCGCCTCTGAATCAGGTGCGACCCGCAGGCTCCAACCCGGTCCCACCAACTGGCTTCACCGGCGCCCGGCGACTCGGGTCGCCCAGCCAGAGCATCATGACGACACCCAGCGCCAGTACCGAGGCCACCACATAGAAGGGTCCGGAGTAACTCTGGGTCGCATCCTTGACCAGGCCGATGGCGAAGGGCCCGACGAAGCCGCCGAGGTTGCCGATGGAGACGATCAGCGCCAATCCGCCCGCTGCCGCCCTACCGGTCAGGAAGCTGGAGGGAATGGCCCAGAAGGTCGCCTGGAAGGACAGGATGCTGGCCACCGTCACGCTCAGACAACTCATGCGCAACAGCGGATCGGCCGAGAGCGCAGCGCCCACCAGACCGCAGGCGGCCAGCCCCAGCGCGCCGGCCACATAGGGCAGTCGGTGCGCACTCAGGTTGGCCTGCCGCGCCCAGAGGGTCATGGCGACGGCGCCGAGGATATAGGGGATGGTCGCCACCAGTCCCACGGTGGTGTTCTGCATGCCCAGGCTCTTGATGATCTGCGGCATCCAGATCCCGATCCCCACGGAGCCGACGATGCCGCAAAAGTTGATGGCGGCCAGCACAAAGACCTTGGGATTGGTGAGGGCAGCGCGCAGGGTGGAGCCATGGGCCGCGCCTATCTCGCGCTGCTCGCGGGCCAGTCGTTCGGTCAGCCAGGTGCGCTCGCGAGTCGACAGCCAGCGCGCCTTGGCCGGCGAATCCACCAGCACGAAAAGACAGAGGATACCCAGCAGCACCGCCGGCAAGGCTTCCACCACCAGCAGGAATTGCCAGTTCTTCAACCCCATGAAGTCATGGATGTCCAGCAGGAAGCCCGACAGCGGCGAGCCGATGATGTTGGCGGTGGGGATGCCCAACAGGAAGGCGGCGGTCGCCTTGGCGCGCCACTTCCCCGGGAACCAGTAGGTGAAGTAGAGGTAGACCCCCGGGGTGAAGCCGGCCTCGGCCACCCCGAGCAGGAAGCGCAGGATGCTGAAGCTGACCGGGCCGGTGGCGAAGGCCGTGGCCATGGAGATGAGGCCCCAGCTGATCATGATCCGGGCGATCCAGATCCGCGCGCCAAAGCGCTGCATGAGCAGGTTGCTGGGAATCTCGAAGATGAAATAACCGAAGAAGAACAGACCCGCTGCCCAGCCGAACATGGTTGCCGTCAGGCCCAGGTCCTTGTTCATGCTGATGGCCGCGAAGCCGACGTTGGTGCGATCCAGGTAGCTGATCACATAGCAGGCGAAGATGAACGGCAGGATGCGCCACAGGGCGCGATGCAATACCTGTTCGCCTTCGGCATCGGTCAAGGGCGGCTGGCCGCCCAGCGGGGTCTGACTCATGGATAACCTCTGTTGTAATTATTGTGGAGCTGACAAGGGCGCCGGAGCGCTGTTTACAGATGAGAGAACAGGGGTAGTCCCCGTACGCTGGTCTCCACCCGCAGGATGCTGCCGGTCTCGGATTCGGTGATGAACAGACTGCTCCCCTCGGGGCCGCCGAAGGCCAGGTTGGTGTTGCTGATGCCCGCGCAGGATTTCAACCGCGCCAGGGGCTCGGCCACCTGCGACAGCTGCCAGACCGAGCCGAAACCGGTATGGGCGATATAGAGGTTGCTCTCCTCATCCAGCGCCAGGCCGTCCGGACCACCGAGGCCACCGTGGAGCTGGGCGAAGACCCCGACCTTGCCGATCAGCGAGCCGTTGCCCAGGGGAATACGCCAGATCTGCTGCGCACGGGTCACCGCGATCAGCAGGTGGTTGAGCCGCGGATCGAAGACGATGCCATTGGGGCTGGGCACCGTGTTCAACAGACAGCTGAGCTGGCCGTCGGCGCTCAGGCGATAGATCCGGCCGCTGGCATCCTGCAGGCCGGTCTGGCCCTGGTCGGTGAAGTAGAGATCCCCGGCCGGCGAGAACACCAGGTCGTTGACCCCCTTGAAGCCTTCCGAGCCGGCGCTGCCCAGTAGCGTCTCCACCTCGCCGCGCAGCGGATCGAGCAGCAGGATGCCGCGCTTGTAGTCGGCGATGAAGATGCGCCCGTCACGATGGATCTTCAGGCCATTGGGCCAGCCGTCGTACTCGCAGACCAGTTCCCACTCCCCTTGGGGATCGATGCGGAAGATGCGTCCATTGGGGATGTCGGTGACATAGAGATTGCCCTGTCGATCGAAAGAAGGGCCTTCGAGGAAGGAATCGATCGCCCTGCCCTGGCGATTGGCATCCGCCCAGGCCGTGCGCTTCGGCTGGCGATAGCGATCGGGCAGGCGGGTGAAGACAGCGGTTTGGATAGTCGGCGGCGCAGCGAAAAAGCTCATGACCAGGCACCTGAGAGAGGCTGAAGCCCCTCGGCAAAAAGGGCTATGCAATTTTATTTTTAACGAAATGCCGTTGCAAAAATAAAACACTCAAGGCCAATTGCAAGCAAAAGTTTTCAGCTAACGAAGGCTGCATCCTCAAGGCTGCTTGACAGGCAAGGCTTTTCTAAATACTCCTTAAAAGAAATGGCATTTCAAAAATAACAAGGAGAACGCCATGCTGCACCCGTCCGGCCGCTCGTCCCGTCCCGCCCTGCGTCAGCTCGCCCGCGTCCTGGGTCTGGCCGCCAGCCTCACCTTGGCTACCGTCCTCCCCGCTCAGGCCCAGACCGAACAGAGCCAGGTCACCCTGGCCATCCAGTACGGCTACGCCTATCTGCCCGTGACCCTGGCGGACAAGCTGGGCTTCTTTCGCGAGCAGGCCAAGGCCGCCGGACAGCCCGACACCCAGTTCGAGATCAAGCGCATCAGCGGTTCGCCGGCCATCAACGACGCCCTGATCAGCGGCAACATCGACATCGGCGGCTACGGCCTGCCCGGTACCCTGGTGGCCTGGCAGAAGACACAGAAGTCACTCGATATCCGCGCGCTCTGCGCCCTTGTCGCCGGCGACAACGCCCTGTTCGTCAACGACCCTTCGATCAAATCACTCAAGGACTTCAAGGCCGACCAGAAGATCGCCGTGAGCTCTCCCACCGGCCAGCAGGCCCTGCTGCTGCAGATGGCCGCCGAGCGCACCTTCGGCCCGGGCCAGGCACACCGGCTGGACAACCTGATGGTGGCCCTGCCCCATCCCGACGCCACCGCCAGCCTGCTCAACAAGGCCGGTATCACCGGCTACATCGGCCCCAACCCCTACAGCTATCTGCTGGCCAAGGACGCCAAGGTCACCAAGCTGTTCGACTTTTCCAGGGAACTCGACCTGCGCATGACCAGCGGGGTGCTGACCACCACCGGCAAGTTCGTCAAGCGCAACCCGAAACTCAGCGCCGCCGTGGTCGCCGCCATCGGCCAGGCCCAGGACTTCATCAAGGCCGAGCCGCGCAAGGCTGCCGAACTCTTCCTGCAGTCGGAGCCCTCCAGCCTGAGTCTCGATCAGGTGGAAGAGATGCTGCGTGGCGTCAGTGGCGAATGGTCGGTGCAGCCTATCGGCGTCATGACTCTGGCCACCTTCATGGTCGGCAGCGGTGCTCTCAAGGAGGCACCGCAACGCTGGCAGCAGGTCTTCTTCGATCCCGTGGCCACCGGCGAGGGCAACTGACATGAACGCCGCACCGACCTCCGCACCCACCGCCGTACCGGATAGCCCTGCCTGCCTGCTGCAGGTCGACAACGTGACCCTGCAATACAAGACCCGCGAACAGCTGATCACCGCGACGCACCAGGTGTCCTTCGCGGTCCGCGAATACGACCGCTTCATCCTGCTCGGCCCCTCGGGCTGCGGCAAATCCAGCCTGCTCAAGAGCGTCGCCGGCTTTCTCGAACCGGCGGCGGGCCACATCCGCCTCCAGGGCCAGGACGTCCGCGAACCCGGTCCGGATCGCATGATGGTGTTCCAGGAATTCGACCAGCTGATGCCCTGGAAGACCGTACTCGGCAATATCCTCTTCCCGCTCCAGGAAACCCGCCGCTTCCCCGCCGGCGAATTGCGCGACCGCGCCCGGGCTGCCGCGGTCAAGGTGGGCCTGGAGAAATTCGTCGATGCCTATCCGCACCAGCTCTCCGGTGGCATGAAGCAACGCGTGGCCATCGCTCGCGCCCTGGCCATGGAGCCGGCCATCCTGCTGATGGACGAACCCTTCGCCGCCCTCGACGCCCTCACCCGGCGGCGCATGCAGGAGGAACTGCTCGGGCTCTGGGAGCAGTCGCCCTTCACCCTGATGTTCGTCACCCACTCCATCGAGGAGGCCATCCTGCTCGGCTCGCGCATCCTGGTGCTCAGCCCCCATCCCGGCCAGGTCCGTGCCGAGCTCGATGCCAGCCAGTACGGCTTCCGTCAGCAGGGCGCCGCCGGCTTCACCGCCTTCCACAATCGCATCAGCCAGATGCTGTTCGGCCCCAACGCCAGCGAGACCGCCCATGACTAAGCCCGCCGTCATCCTGCAACCGCGCCCGGACCTCGAATACACCCCCGTCGCCCCCGGCCAGGTCGGCGACATCGCCCGGCGGCTGGGTCTGGCGGAGCGCCTGTTTGCCCTGGCCGGCGTGCGCCGCACCCTGGTGCTGATCGCCCTGGCGCTGATCTGGGAGGTCTATGCCCGCTACCTGGACAACCCGCTGATGTTCCCGACCTTCAGCGACACCGTCGTCGCGCTGTGGACCGATCTGGTCAATGGCGCCCTGCCCCTCGCCGTGCTCAGCTCGCTCAAGGTGTTGATGGTGAGCTATGGCCTGGCCATCGCCCTGGCGATGCTGCTCACCACCCTGGCCGTATCCACCCGGGTGGGCACCGATATCCTCGCCACCCTCACCGCCATGTTCAACCCGTTGCCGGCCATCGCCATCCTGCCGCTGGCCATGCTCTGGTTCGGCCTCGGCGTGCAGAGTCTGATGCTGGTCATCGTCCACTCGGTGCTCTGGGCGGTGGCGCTCAACACCTACTCGGGCTTCCTCTCGGTCAGCCAGACCCAACGCATGGCCGGGCGCAACTATGGGCTGCGCGGCATCCGCCTGGTGGCCAAGGTGCTGATCCCGGCGGCGGTTCCCTCGATCCTCGCCGGCCTGAAGATCGGCTGGGCCTTCGCCTGGCGTACCCTGATCGCCGCCGAGCTGGTGTTCGGCGTCTCCGGCAACTCGGGCGGCCTGGGCTGGTACGTCTTCCAGCACCGCAACGCCCTGGAGACCTCCAACGTCTTCGCCGGCCTGCTGATGGTCATCATCATCGGCCTGGTGGTGGAAGGCCTGGTGTTCCGCAGCATCGAGGTGCTCACGGTCCGTCGCTGGGGCATGCAGAATTGAGCCTTCGCTCAGCGTCCAAAGGAAGCTCCTGGAGCCGTCACCATGGCTGAGGCTCCGGCTTCCCCCCACGCCCCGGTACGCGAGGCCTGGCTGGCCCAGGTCCAGGAACCGATCCTGGAGCCCGAGCTGCCCATCATCGACGCCCATCACCACCTCTGGGACCGACCCGGCCAGCGCTACCTGCTGCCCGAGTACCTGGCGGACACCGGTAGCGGCCATCGCATCCTGGCCTCGGTCTATGTGCAGTGCCGGTCGATGTACAGCGCGGACCGGGCCGCGCCCTTCGACGCTGTGGGGGAAGTGGAATTCGCGGCCGGAATAGCGGCCCAGAGCGCCAGCGGTCTCTATGGCGAGAGCCGGCTCTGCGCCGCCATCGTCGCCGGCGCCGACCTCCGCCAGGGCGAGGGGATCGTCCCGGTTCTGGAAGAAATGCAGGCGCGCAGCGGCGGACGCCTGCGCGGCATCCGCAACGCCACTGCCTGGCATGGCGATCCGCGCCTGGTATCCAATCCGCGACCACCGCCGGCCAAGGTGCTCACGGACGAGCGCTTCCACGAAGGCGTGGCCTGTCTTGCCCGGCATGACCTCTCGCTCGACATCTGGGCGTACCACACCCAGCTCGACGAGGTCCTGGCCCTCGCCCGCAGATTCCCCGACCAGTTGATCGTCCTCGATCATTTCGGCGGCCCGCTCGGCGCCGGACCCTATGCGCACCAACGCCAGGAGGTGTTCCAGACCTGGTCCCTGGCCATCCGGGAACTGGCCAGGTGCAGCAACCTGCGCCTGAAACTGGGTGGCCTGGGCATGAAGGTCGGTGGCTTCGCCTTCGACGAGAGAGCCACGCCGCCCAGCTCAGCGGAGCTGGCGGACCTGTGGCGGCCCTATGTGCTGACCTGCGTGGGAGCCTTTGGCGCCGAGCGCTGCCTGTTCGAAAGCAACTTCCCAGTGGACAAGGGCATGTTTTCCTATGGGGTGCTCTGGAACGCCTTCAAGCGCCTGACCCAGGGCTGGGACAAGGATGACCGGGTAGCGCTGTTCAGCGGCACGGCCGAGGATACCTACCGCCTATCATCAAATAGCAGATCGGCCGTGGTTACCGCACGATCCTGAGGCTGTCGCGACGGACCTCGCCGGGACTCTGGATCCCCAGCAGCGCCATGTTGCGCGACAGTTCGGTGGCCAGGATGCCGATCGCATGCTTGATGCCCGGCTGGCCGCCCACGGCACCGGCATAGTTCATCGGCCGGCCGATGAAGACGAACTTCGCCCCCAGCGCGAGCGCCATGAGGATGTCACCGCCACGGCGGAAGCCGCTGTCGATCATCACCGGATAATCCGAACCGACCGCCTGGACCACCTGCGGCAGGATGGCGAGGGGAGCCAGGCTGCCATCCAGCTGGCGCCCGCCATGGTTGGAGACGATGACGCCATCCGCACCGGATTCCCGGGCGCGCACGGCATCCGCCGGATCGAGGATGCCCTTGACCACCAGGGTGCCCGGCCAGTGGCGGCGGATCAGCGCCAGATGCCGCCAGCTCAAATGATCGCGGGCGCCGAAATCGCGCATCACATTGGCCGACACGATGGGCGCGCCACGGCCGACGCCGGAATTCTCGAAGTGCGGCATGCCCCGCCGGAGCAGGGTGCGCAAGGCGGTACCCAGCAGCCAGCGCGGGTGGGTGATGCCCTCCCAGGCCAGGTGCAGATCCGGCTTCAACGGCGTGGAAAAGCGTGCGCGAATCAGATTCTCCCGATTGGCCGACACCGGTACGTCGGCGGTGACCACCAGCATCTTGAAACCGGCGCGCTGCACCCGCTCGAGGAGAGCGAGGATCCTGGCATCCTCGCCCGGCACATAGGCCTGGAACCAGGCATCCGGATTTTCCTGCACCACCGCCTCCATCGGCAGCAGGGAGGAGCCGCTCATGATCGCCGGAATATTGGCCTCCCTGGCCGCCCGGGTCTGGATGAGGTCACCCTCGAAGGCGGTGAGGGCGCTGATGCCCATGGGCGCGATGCCGAAGGGCGCGCTGTAGCGCTGCCCCAGGAGCGTCGTTTCGAGGCTGCGCGCCGAGGTATCGGTGAAGACGCGCGGGACCCAGGCATAGCGATCGAATCCCGAGCGGTTCCCGTGCAGCGACTTTTCCTCTTCCGCGCCACCGCTGACGTAGGCGAACAGCGGCTTGGGCAGGAAGCGGCGAGCGGCCGCCTCGAAGTCATCGAGGGACAGAATCGCCTGCAGGCGTCGGGGTATCCGGTAGCCGCCGCTGCCCTTGGGCAGGGTGTGGGACGCCAAGGGATAGTCTTGCAGTCTGCTCGTCTGGTTCATGCCGCTGGCCTGGTCGTTTTGGCCATCTTAGGCGCCCGACCCGCCAAGAAAAGTTATTCTTCGTCGATCCAAAGACGAGAAAAACTCATGAAGATCGAAGCCTTCCTGACCTTGCAGGCGGCAGTGGAGCGCGGCTCCTTCGCCGCCGCCGCGGAGGCGGTGAACCTGACCCCCAGCGCTGTCAGCCTGCAGATCAAGCAGCTTGAGGCCTACTTCGGCCAGTCACTGTTTGATCGCTCGGGTCGGGCGGTGCAAGCCACGGGGTTCGCCCGACAATTGATCGACACCATGGCCCGGCCGTTGGCCGATCTCGAGAAGTTGCGCAATCAGCGCGCCCAGCCGCTGACCGGTCGCGTCCGTCTCGGGGTGACGGGTTCGGTCCTGACCACCCTGCTCCCCAAGGCGGTCGCCGAACTGCAGCAACGCGCTCCCGGCATCACCCTGCAACTGGAGCGGCACAATACGCCCGAATTGATCGCCGCCCTGAAAGCGGATCGCCTGGATGCCGCCATCCTGATCAGACCACCAGGCGGCGGCTCGGCGCGGCTGCATTGGCATGACCTGCTCCGCGAGCCGCTGGTACTGGTGGTGCCAGCGCAGCTCGCGCACCTGGAGCCCGAGGCGTATCTACGGCGCTACCCCTGGATCAGGCTGGATCGCAAGCTGGTGGTCGGTCGCCTGGCGGCGCGCTTCGTCGATGGCCTGGTGCCCCAGTGCGAGGCCCTGCTCGATGTCCCCAGCGCCGACGCCATCGTCGCCATGGTCGGCCTGGGTCTGGGCGTCTCGGTGCTGCCGCGACTGCGCCCGGAACACCTGGGGCCCTATGAGATAAGGGAGGTCTCCCTCGGCACCGCCGCGCCCACTCGCCAACTCGCCATGGCGCGTCGCAAGCAGGACTCCGAAAGCGCCTTGCTCGACACCATCGCCCAGGCCTTCGACGTCGCCTGCCGCTAGCACGCCGAGGGGGCGGCGAGCTCAGCCCGTCGCCCCCTCCCCGCTCAGGCCTCCTCCTCCTGGAAGGCCTCCTCCCGCTTCCGGCGAAACGCCGGCAACACCATCATCACCAGCAGGATGGCCGAGGCGGCGAACAGGGTGGCGCTGATCGGCCGCTGGACGAGCACGGACGGATCCCCCTGGGAAATCAGCAGGGCGCGTCTCAGGTTGGTCTCCAGCAAGGGGCCGAGGACGAAACCCAGCAGCAGCGGACCCGGCTCGCACTTGGCCTTGCGGAACAGATAGCCCAGCAGCCCGAAGATGATCACCAGGGCGACATCGAAGCCGCGGTTGTTGACGCTGTAGACCCCGACGCAGCAGAACAGCAGGATGGCCGGGAACAGCAGCCGATACGGCACCTGCAGCAGCCGCACCCAGACGCCGATGAGCGGCAGGTTGATGACCAGCAGCATCAGGTTGCCGATCCACATGCTGGCGATCAGGCCCCAGAACAGCGCGGGCTGGTTGGTGATCACCGAAGGCCCGGGAGTGATGCCGTGGATCATCATGGCGCCGAGCATCATGGCCATGATCGAGTTGGACGGGATGCCCAGGGTCAGCAGCGGGATGAAGGACGACTGGGCGCCGGCGTTGTTGGCCGACTCCGGCGCGGCGACGCCCTCCACTATCCCGGTGCCGAATTGCTCCGGCGTCTTGGAAACCTTCTTTTCCAGCGAATAGGCACTGAAGGCGCTCAGGGTCGCACCGCCGCCCGGCAGGACGCCGAGGAAGGTCCCCAACGCCGTGCCCCTCAGGGTAGCCGGCCAGGCCCTGCGGAAGTCCTCGCGGGTGGGCCACAGCCGGGTGATCTTGCCGGCCAGGGTGCCGCGGGCTTCGCGGGATTCAAGGTTGACGGCGATCTCGGCAATGCCGAACAGGCCCACCGCGATCACCACGAAGTCGATGCCGTCGTAGAGGTCGGTGGAACCGAAGGTCAGGCGCGTGGTGCCGCTGCTGACATCCATGCCCACCATGCCGAGCAGCAGTCCCAGGCAGACCATGCCGACCGCCTTGATCACCGATCCGCTGGCCAGGATGGTCGCCGCCAGCAGACCGAAGACGGTGAGCGCCACGTATTCCGCCGGCCCGAAGGACAGGGCGAAGCGCGACAGCACCGGTCCGGCCACCGCCAGGGCCACGGTGGCGACGGTCCCGGCGAAGAAGGACGCCAGGGCGGCGGTGGCAAGCGCTGCTCCCGCCCGTCCGCGCTTGGCCATGGCATGGCCGTCCAGCGCCGTGACCACCGCCGAGGCCTCGCCCGGCAGATTGACCAGGATCGCCGTGGTCGAGCCGCCGTATTGCGCACCGTAGAAGATGCCGGCGAGCATGATCAGGGCGGCCAGCGGTGGCAGGAAGTAGGTGATCGGCAGCAGGATCGCCACGGTGGCCGTGGGCCCGATGCCTGGCAGCACGCCGATCAGGGTTCCGAGCAGGGCGCCGATCAGGCAGAACGCCAGGTTGGTCGGGCTCATGGCTTCGGAGAAGCCCAGGTAGAGCGCGTCGAAGATCTCCATCAGAAAGGCCCCACACGCATTTGGACATCCAGTCCATAGATGAAGACCAGCACGCCGAACAGGGTCAGCACAACACTGGAGATCAGCACCTCGCGCAGCCGCCACTCGCGGTCGGCCATGCTGCCGAAGATCACCAGCCCGGCCGCCGCGACGATGAAGCCGGCATACTCGGCCGCCAGGGCGAAGCCGCCGACGGAAGCCAACAGGATCAACAAAGGCCTGAGCTGTACGGCGCCGATGGATTCCGCGTGCTGCCACAGACCCAGCAGACCGATGACGACGCCGAGGATGATCACCAGCGAGCCGACCAATACCGGTAGATAGCCCGGCCCCATCATGGCCGCGCTGCCGAACGGCAGATCCTTCGACGACCAGAGCACCAGCGCCCCCAGGCCGATGAAGATGGCACTGGCGAGCAAGTCGGGGCGGCTACCGCGCGCCGCGCGTGTCACTGCACCCATGGCGAGACGCTCCACAGCTTCTGGTAACCCGCGAGCTGCGCCGGCATCTGGGCTGCCCAGTCCTCACCGGACAGATAGGCCAGCGGCAGCGAGAGGTCCCCGGCCTGCTTGACGAAGGCCGGATCCTCGATGACCTCTTTCACGGCCTGCGCCATCCGCTGCTCGATGGCCTCGGGCACCCCGGACGGGGCGGCGATGCCCCGTTCGGAGGTCATGACCAGGTCGACGCCCTGCTCCCTGGCAGTGGGTAGATTGGGCTGCTGCGGCATGCGCTCGGCAGAGAATTGGGCCAGCACGCGGAAGTCGTCGTCCGCGTTCATCTCGCTGATGTTCTGCCCGGCCGCGCTGATATGGCCGCCCATCAGGGCGGTGCGGGATTCGGAAGCGCCACTGAAAGGCACGTGGGTGAGCTTGAGGTCGGTCAGCTGCTGCAGCTCCACCATCATCAGGTGGTCATCCGTCCCGACGCCGGAGGTGCCGACCGAGAACTTGCCGGGCGCTGCCTTGGCGGCCGCGGTGAAGTCGGCCAGGGTCTGGTAGGAGGAATCCTTGGGCACCGCCAGCACCGTGGGATCGTCGACGATGCGCGCCACCGGGCGAATCTTCGCCGGGTCGTAGCCGACCTTGCGCTGCACGCGGGTACTCAGGAAGCCGGGGGTATTGATGAAGGCGAAGGTGTAGCCATCGGGTTTCGCCTTGCTCAGCATGGTGTAGGCGATCTCGCCCGCCGCGCCGGGGCGGTTGACGATGACGATCTTCGCGCCCAGGCGCTTCTCCAGATAGGGCTGCATCGCGCGCGCCATGACATCGGTGCTGCCACCGGGGGCATAGGCGACCAGGAATTCGATCGGCCGGTCTTCCGGCCAGGCGGCCTGCGCACTGAAGGAGCTGAGGGACAGCGCCAGGAAAGAGGCAAGCACAGCACTCGCGGTCTTGGTCATGGATAGCTCTCTATTGTTTTTGTTGGAATGGACGTGGCCAGGCGTCACGCGCGGCAGCGGCGTCCAGGGCGACGCTGCCGGCGTTGGCTGATCACGGGATAGCGTTTCCGGCCGCAAGGAAGATCTCTCGGCCGGCGCCCGTAGAAGCAAGATAATGGAATGCCATTTCGTAAACGAGACAGGGCATTGGCTACGCCGACGAAAATTCGTAACCAAAAAAGTCCTATCAAGCCTTTTACGGCTTAACGTTCAGCGTGAGCCAGGCTCCTGAAGCCTCCAAAAAGTATGATTTGAAATGACATTTCTTTTTCAAAGGATCGCTCATGACTTCCCACAGCTTCACTCGCTAGCCCGGAACGCCCTTCCCACTTCAAAAAGGAATACAGGACCCATGATGAGGGCCGCCGGCCTGGTCATTCGTTGCCTGGAAACGAGGGTGGAATACCTCTTCGGCATTCCCGGGGGGAGAGAGCCTGGACTGCCCGGTGGACTACTTCGAGAACGACCGGCTCCTGCGCCAGGAGATCAAGGAACGCAGCGCGGCGATCTGAGCGGCGGCGCAAGCAAAGCAATGCCCTGACGGCATGATCGGGGCATTGGTGGACGCTCACCTCGGGGCGGGTGGGCCATTGCCATTGAAATGTCTAGCTATCAATAAAGGTGGATAGCAGCGCCTGGACAGCTGACCGGTGTGAGTGACTCACTAGGCGCACACCTGGCGCTCGCGGATAATGGGGCGATAGCTGCCCTTTAGGAACACTCGCTTGAACACCAACCGTCCTCGCCCAGGCGTTTCCGGCGTTGCCTCTGCTGATCGCGTCTTGACCGTTCTCACCGCCTTTCGCATCGGCGATGCCGCCCTGAGTCTCGCCGAACTGGCCAATCGCACCGGTCTGATCAAGAGCACCATCATGCGCCTGGTGGTGTCGCTGGAAAAATACGGCCTGGTGACCCGGCTCGCCGATGGCAACTACATCCTGGCCAGCGAGGTCGTGCGCCTCAATGCCGTCTACCAGGACTCCCACGATGTCGGCCGCCACATCATGCCGCGGCTGCATCAGCTCACCGAAGAGAGTGGCGAAACCGCCTCCTTCTATGTACGACACGGCGCCTACCGACTCTGTCAGTACCGGGTGAATTCCCCGCATCGCCTGCGTCTGCACCTCCAACCCGGCGACATGCGTCCCATGGACCAGGCGGCCGGTGCCCAGGCCCTGCAGACGCCCTACGCGGTGGCCAAGGCGGGGATCATCCCCTTCTACTCCTGCGGCGCCACCGATCCGCACGCCTCTTCCGTCGCCCTGCCCATCTATGACGCCCAGGAAGAGCTGCTGGGTGCTCTGGTGATTTCGGGACCGGCCAATCGCCTCAGCCTGGAACGCGCCCAGACCCTGTACGAGGTCCTGCGCGAAGCCGCGGATGAACTCACCCGCAGCCTGGGCGGCAAGCCCCTGTACGGCACGGATCAGGCGAAGCGCAAGCCACGCAAGGACGAGTGATCGGGCTTAAGGGCCGGCGGCCCCTGGCGCCAGTCTCCGCCGCCCTCGCGTAACGCCCCTCTCCCTCTGGGAGAGGGCTAGGGTGAGGGATGTCGTCAGCCACTCACCCCCTTGTGGGGCTTCGCTACGCTCAACCGCACCCTACGAACGTCGCGCAGTGGCACTGAACGCCCCCTCTCCCTCTGGGAGAGGGCTGGGATGAGGGCGACCCCAGCCGCCGAATTACGCCCTGATCAACAGCGGCGCCGTTCCCCGGTAGCAGGCGTCCAGCCGCTCGGCGCGATGAGTCAGGACGCTGCGCTGGTTGAGCGAGCCCTTGTCGGTGATCTCGCCGCGGTCGGCGGATGGTGGCTCTTCCTGCAGGGCGATCCATTCCAGGCGGCTGGCGTTGCCCGAGGCCTCGCGATTGAGGCGCCCCAGCCAGGCGGCGAACCAGTCCTGCACCGGGGCGCTGGCCAGCACCGTGGCGGCATCGACCCCATCGTCCAGCCCGGCCAGTTGTCGGCAGTCCGCCAGGCGCGGAAAGACCAGCAGCCCCAGGCACTCGCGATCCGGCGCCGCCACCACCACGTCCTGCACCAGCGGCGTCCCCTCCAGCACCGCGCGATTGCGCAGGGGACCGACGCTGACGAACACCCCGGACGACAGCTTGAAGTCCTCGGCGATGCGGCCGTCGAACATCAGGCCCAGTTGCGGATTGGCCGGATCGACCAGCTTGAGCGCATCGCCCGAGCAGTAGAAGCCTTCCTCGTCGAAGCAGGCGGTGGTCTGGGCGGCATCGCGCCAGTAGCCGGGCATGATGTGCGGACCGCGGAAGCGCCCTTCCAGCTTGCCGTCCACCGGCACCAGTTTGAGCTCGCACCCCGGCGCCGGCACCCCGACATAGCCGGCCACCGACAGCGGGCCGGTGGTGAAGGTGCAACTGGGCGAGGCCTCGGTCATGCCCAGGCCAGCCATCATGCGGATGCGTTCGCCGCAGTGGGCCTCGGCGATGCGATCCAGGCGATCCCAGACGCTTTGCGACAGCCCCGCCGCGGCAAAGAAGAACAGTCGCATGCGGGCGAAGAAGCGCTCGCGCAACCTGGCGTCGCGCTCCAGGGCATTGGCCAGTTCTTCCCAGCCGCGCGGCACCGTGAGGTAGGCGGTGGGCGACACCTCCTGCAGGTTGCGCAAGGTCTCGCCAAAGCCCTGGGGCGTCGGCTTGCCCTCGTCCAGGTAGAAGGTGCCACCGTTGTAGAGCACGATCCCCAGGTTGTGGCTGCCGCCGAAGGTGTGGTTCCAGGGCAGCCAGTCCACCAGCACCGGCGGCTCTTCGCCGAACACCGGAAAGGTCTGCAACAGCATCTGCTGGTTGGCGCAGAGCATGCGCTGGGTGGTGGTCACCGCCTTGGGCAGCTTGGTGGAACCTGAGGTGAAGAGAAACTTGGCGATGCTGTCCGGCCCGGTGGCGGCGAAGGCGCGCTCGGCGGCGGCCAGTTCGCCGCGGGCGAGCAGCGCCGTGAAGGCCAGGGTGCTGCGACCCTGCACCTGGCCGCGGGTCGCGATCACCGGTACGTCGGCGGGCAGTACGGTATCCAGCGCCTTCTGGAAGGCCGGGCCGTCGCTGACGAACACCAGCCCCGGCTGCAGCAGACCGCAGACATGGCGCAGCTTGGCGTGGTCCTGTGACAGCAGCGCATAGCCGGGTGACACCGGGCAGAAGGGAATGCCGGCATAGAGCGCCGCCATGGCCAGTTGCAGGTGCTCGGGGTCGTTGCCGGAGAGAATCGCCAGCGGACGCTCGGCGCAGAGGCCGAACTCCAGCAGCGCGGCGGCCAGTTGGCGCACTCGCTGCAGCATCTCGCCATAGGAAAATTCGCGCCAGGCGCCGCCGGCGTCCCGCGCGGCGAAGAAGGTGCGGTCCGGTGCCACCGCGGCCCAGTGCAGCAGGCGATCCAGCAGCCGCGGCGGTGGTGGGGTCAGGGCTTCCTGGGAGGCCATGTAGAGCAGCCCCCCGCGCTCTTCCACCGTGACCCCGGGGTGGCCCAGGGTCACCGGGCGATAGCGCAGCGGCTGATCGGCGGGCGCGCGGGTTTGCGTGACGTGACTCACCTTGAATTCTCCTCTGGGCTGGCGCCCGGAGGCGCCTCTTATCGTTGTTGCAACAGGAGCTAGGGACTGCGGACGCTAGATCGGGTAGTGACGTGGCCCCGTCTGCAGCGTCACCCAGCGCAACTGGGTGAAGTGGTCGATGGAGGCGCGCGAACCGAAGCTGCCGTAGCCGCTGGACTTGACGCCGCCGAAGGGCATCTGCGCCTCGTCGTGCACCGTGGGGCCATTGATATGGCAGATGCCGCTCTCCACCCGCTGGGCCAGCGCCAGGGCGCGGGCGGTGTCGCGGCTGAAGATGGCGGACGAGAGACCGAATTCGGAGTCGTTGGCCAGGCGCAGCAGGGCTTCGTCGCCCTCGGCACGGATCACCACCGCGACCGGTCCGAAGGATTCCTCGGCATAGAGCTGCATCTCGGCGGTGACGCCATCCAGCAGGGTCGGCTGGAGGATGCTGCTGTCGAGCTGGCCACCACAGACCAGCCGGGCGCCCTTGCCCACGGCGTCGTCGATCATGGCCTTGATGCGGGTGCCGGCGCTGGCGTCGATCAACGAGCCCAGCACCGAGTCGGCTGCACTGGGATCACCCGCCTTGAGAGTGCGCACCTTGGCCGCCAGGCGCTCGACAAAGGCGTCGGCGATGCGGCTGTCGACCAGCAGGCGCTCGGTGGACATACAGATCTGCCCCTGGTTGAAGTAGGCGCCAAAGGCTGCCGCGGCGACCGCGGCATCCAGGTCGGCGTCTTCCAGCACCAGCAGCGGCGCCTTGCCGCCCAGTTCCAGCACGGCGGGCTTCAGATGGCGCGCCGACAGCTCGCCAACGATGCGACCGACCCGGGTGGAGCCGGTGAAGTTGACCCGCCGCACCGCCGGGTTGGCGATCAGCCGTTCGACGATGGCCGGGGCATCCTCCGGGGCGTTGGTGACCACATTGACCACGCCGTCGCCCAGCCCGGCGTCCTGCAGCACCTGGCCGATCAGCCGGTGCACGCCCGGACTCTGTTCGGAGGCCTTGAGCACCACGGTGTTGCCGCAGGCCAGCGGCATGGCCAGGGCGCGGGTCCCCAGGATCACCGGCGCGTTCCAGGGCGCGATACCCAGCACCACGCCACAGGGCTGGCGCAAGGCCATGGCGAAGCTGCCGGGAACGTCGGAAGGGATGACTTCGCCCTGGATCTGGGTGGTCATGGCCGCCGCCTCGCGCAGCATGTTGGCGGCCAGGTGGACATTGAAGCCGTACCAGTTGGCCATGGCCCCGGTCTCCCCGGCCAGGGCGACGAATTCGCCACTGCGCGCCGCCAGGCCATCGGCTGCCGCCAGCAAACGGCGGCGGCGCTCGCCCGGCGGCAACGCGGCCCAGGCGGGAAAGGCGGCCTGGGCCGCGGCCACCGCGGCGTCGGCATCGTCCAGTGTGGCGGCGGCCACCGTGGAGACCACCGCACCCGTCACCGGATGGCAACGCTGATAGCTGCGACCGTCGCCGGCCGGGCGGCTGGCGCCGCCGATGAGCAGGGATACCTCGACCATGACGCTACCTCTTGTTGTTGTATGTGGGGCGGTGGCGATCTAGCGCTTGTAGGTCTGCAGACCGGGCTTGATGCTCTTGTCGTCGAGGAATTGCTTCATCCCCTGCTCCCGCCCGCCTTCCGGATCCTGCAGGCGCGACTGGTCGAGCTTGGCATAGAGGTAGTCCTCGTTCTGCTCCCAGGTCAGTTCGCGGCAGCGCTTGAAGCCGACCTTGGCGGCACGCAGCACCACCGGATTCTTGTCCAGCAGCTCGCGGGCCAGGGCGGTGGTCACCTCGCGCAACTGGTCGCGCGGCACGCTCTGGTTGACCAGGCCCATGGCCGCGGCCTCGGGACCACTGAAGGTCTTGCCGGTCATCACATAGTAGAGGGCGGTGCGATGGCCCACGGTATCGGCCAGGGCCTTGCTCACCAGGTTGCCCGGCGGGATGCCCCAGTTGATCTCGGACAGGCCGAAGGTGGCCTCGTCGGCGGTGATGGCCAGGTCGCAGGCCACCAGCGGACTGAAGCCGCCACCAAAGCACCAACCGTTGACCATGGCGATGGTCGGCTTGGCGTACATGCGCAACAGCTTCCACTGCCACTGGGAGGCTTCGCGGCGAATCTTTTCTTGGAGGATCTCCGGGCCGGCATCGGTCTCGCGGAAGTATTCCTTGAGGTCCATGCCCGCGGTCCAGGCCTCGCCGGCACCGGTCAGCACCAGCACGCCGGCAGTGGCGTCCTGCTCCAGGGTCTCCAGCACCTCGACCATTTCGCGGTTGAGGGTGGGGCTCATGGCATTGCGTTTTTCCGGACGATTGAGCGTCACCCAGGCGATACCGTCCTCGATGTCCACTTTGACCGTCTGCCAGCGTCCGTCGTAACTGCCCATGGCGTGTGCCTCTTGTTGTTGGGTGGGTATGGCACTGAAGCTACGCCAGGGATTTAGTTAAGTCAATTAACTATTTTTGGCAAAACGATGACCCTGCCAAAAGCGGCTAGCCCAGCGCCTTGCCCGCGGACACGCTCAAACTTGCTGAAGTCGGCCGTCCTTCGGGGCGGGTCAGCAGGAGCAGCAGCCCCGCCGCGACGAAGACACCAGCAAAGACCAGGTACAGCCGCAGCGGCGGCCACCCGTTATCGAGGAGCAGTCCTGCCACCACCGGCGAGAGAATGGCGCCCAGGCGACCAATCCCGATGCCCCAGCCCACCCCGGTGGCGCGCACCTCGGCGGCATAGGCCAGTGCCGGCAGCGCATAGAGTCCGGCGACGCAGCCATTGGCAAAGAGCCCGATCAGCAGCCCCATGGCCAGGGCGCCCAGGTAGGAACTGTCCATATGGGCGAAGGCCACCAGCAGCAGCGCGGTGGTCAGCATGAAGCCGCCCAGCGCCCGGGACAGCGGCAGGCGAGCGAACAGCAGACCCACCAGGGCGGCGCCAAAGATGCCGCCCACGCTCAGCAGCACGCCACCGGCCACCCCCTGCTGCTCGGAAAGCCCCAGGGTGGTCAGCAGCTTCGGCGTCCAGCTCATGATGAAGTAGAAGCCGAACATGGCCAGAAAGAACAGCGTCCACACCAGCAGGGTGGTCCGCCGCAAGGCCGGAGCCAGCAGCCGGCCAACGGTGCCGGCGGCGCCGGGGCTTGCCACCTGCGGTGGCAGCGCGGCGAGCTCAGGCTGCCCGAGTCGCCGGGCCAGGCGATTGACCTGCACCAGGGCGCCGACCGGCCGCCGCGTGAGCAGAAAATCCAGCGATTCCGGCAGGCCAAGGAGCACCAGTGGCAGGGCACCCAGGGTGATGAGGCCACCCGCGCCGAAGACCGCGCGCCAGCCCCAGTGCGACAGCAGCCAGACCGCCAGCAAGCCACCCAGGGTCGCTCCCAGCGCATAGCCCATACCCTGCAGGCTGACCGCCAGGCCCCGCCAGCGGCGCGCCGAATATTCGCTGGCGATCACGTTGCTGCTGGCCAGCACTCCACCCACGCCCAAGCCGGTGAGGGCGCGTAGCAGTGCCAGTTGCAGCGGCGACCCCGCCAGCGCCGAGAGCAACATGCCGATCCCCGAGAGCAGCAGGCAGACCAGGATCAGCCGGCGGCGCCCCCAGCGATCGGCCAGCGGCGCCAGCAGCAGCGAACCGGCCGCCATGCCGACCAGGCCGGCGCTGAGCAGCAGCCCTACCTGAGCACCGGAGAGTCCCCACTCGCGGGAAACCGAGGCCGCGGTAAAGGCCATCACCAGCACATCGAAGCCATCGATCATGTTGAGCAGGATGCACACCAGCACGGCCAGGTACTGGAAGCCGCGCATGGGCCCCCGGTCGACGATCTCGCGCAGATCGGTCATAGCCCACCTCGCGCAACGAACAGGTGACGGCGACCGCGCGGGACGCGCCCGGGATTGGACGGAAAGACAGCGAGGCGTACTGACATGGCGAGCATCCTTGGGTTCTTGTTGTTGGAATCTCAGCCCGCTAACGCTGGCAAATATGGATCCAATCTACAAGATGCCGTTGCCCATTCGAATCCAGGCGCCAACCTCTGTCCTGCCCGGAAAGCGCTGGCCGATCAAGGCTATTCCGTCCTGTAAGAGCCCGTATCTTTGACCAATTAGCGGGCGATTATCGAGCAGCAATCGCCCTCGACGACCTGGCAGCCGCATTGACACCCCTAAAGACCTCAATCGATCATTGGATCCAATAGACAACAACAAGAGGTCCCGTTCATGTACCCGAAGAACGCCTGGTACGTCGCCTGCACCCCCGACGAAGTGCAGGACAAACCCCTGGGCCGCCAGATCTGTGGCGAACCCCTGGTCTTCTATCGCGATGCCAAGGGCCAGGTGGTGGCCCTGGAAGATTTCTGTCCGCACCGCGGCGCGCCGCTGTCCCTGGGCTTCGTCCGCGACGGCACCCTGGTCTGCGGCTATCACGGCCTGGAGATGGGCTGCGGCGGCAAGACCCTGGGCATGCCGGGGCAGCGGGTCGGCGTCTTTCCCGCGGTGCGTCCCTATGCCGCCGTCGAGCGGCACGGCTTCGTCTGGGTCTGGCCGGGCGACCAGGCCAAGGCCGATCCCGCGCTGATCCCCCACCTGGAATGGGCCGAGAGCCCAGACTGGGCCTATGGTGGCGGCCTCTATCACATCCAGTGCGACTACCGCCTGATGATCGACAATCTCATGGATCTCACCCACGAGACCTATGTCCACGCCTCCAGCATCGGCCAGAAGGAGATCGACGAGGCGCCGCCGGCCACTCGCGTCGAAGGCGACGAGGTCATCACCAGCCGGCACATGGAAAACATCGCCGCCCCGCCCTTCTGGCGCATGGCCCTGCGCGGCAACGGCCTGGCCGATGACGTCCCGGTGGATCGCTGGCAGATCTGCCGCTTCACCCCGCCCAGCCACGTCATGATCGAGGTAGGCGTGGCCCATGCCGGCCATGGCGGCTACGACGCCCCGGCGGCGGTCAAGGCCGCCAGCGTGGTGGTGGACTTCATCACCCCCGAGACCGAGACCTCCATCTGGTACTTCTGGGGCATGGCGCGCAACTTCAAGCCGGACGATGCCGAGCTCACCGCCAGCATCCGCGAGGGCCAGGGCAAGATCTTCGGCGAAGACCTGGAGATGCTCGAACGCCAGCAGCAGAACCTCCTGCGCTATCCCGAGCGCGGCCTGCTCAAGCTCAACATCGACGCCGGCGGCGTGCAGTCGCGGCAGATCATCGACCGCCTGCTGGCCGCCGAACAGGCCGCCACCGGCATCCCGGTCCGGCAGATCGCCTAGGAGACCTCCCATGCTCGACCTGATCGTCACCGCCGTGCAGCGCGAGGCGCCCACCATCCTGGCCTTCGACCTGGCCCGCGCCGACGGCGGCCCCCTACCCGGCTTCGCCGCCGGCGCCCATCTGGAGATCGCCCTGGGCGACGGCCTGCTGCGCCACTATTCGCTATGCGCCACGCCCGAACCCGCCCCGACCCGCTATCGCATCGCCGTGCTGCTCGTCCCCGACTCCCGCGGCGGCTCCCAGGCCATGCACCGCCTCCAGGTAGGCGATCGCCTGCAGGTCAGCGAGCCGCGCAATCTGTTCGCCCTGGTGCCGAGCGCACGCCGCACCCAGCTGCTGGCCGGAGGCATCGGCATCACCCCCCTCCTGGCCATGGCCGAACAGCTCTATCGGCAGGGCGCGCGTTTCACCCTGCGCTACCTTGTGCGCGACCGCGAACACGCGGCCTTCATCCCCTGGCTCAAGGCGCGGCCCTATGCCGAGCAGGTCAGGGTGCATTTCGACCAGCACGATCCGGCGCTGCGACCCAACTTCCAGCACCTGCTCGGCCCGGCGGCGCCGGACGACCATCTCTATGTCTGCGGCCCGGCCGGTTTCATGGCCGCGGTGGTGGACGCCGCCCAGGCCCAGGGCTGGCAACCCGGGCAGATCCATCGCGAATTCTTCGCCGCCGACCCCGCCGCCCAGGGCGAGCAGCGCCCCTTCGAGGTGGAGCTGGCGCGCAGCGGGCGCCGCGTGCAGGTACCGGCCGAGCGCAGCGTGGTCGAGGTCCTGGCCGATATGGGGGTCGTCCTGCCGGTGTCCTGTGGTCAGGGCCTCTGCGGCACCTGCCTGACCCCGGTGCTGGCCGGCGAACCCGAGCACCGCGACCTCTTTCTCTCCGCGGCCGAGCACGCCGCCAACGACCGCTTCACCCCCTGCTGCTCCCGCGCCAAGGGCGAGCGGCTGGTGCTGGATCTCTGACGACCCGAGCCCTCCTAGCCTCCCCCTCTCCCCCTGGGAGAGGGCCGG